>DAHVOF010000027.1 GCA_027318945.1 Actinomycetota bacterium
CTACCTGCAGACCATGGCCAACCAAGGCTACAATCCCCTCGTCGCTATCCAAATGGCTTTATCCGGTCAGCTCTACGCCGAAGCCGGGTGAGCACTTACGTTGCAAACATAAATAAATCAAGTGGTTATGTGCGGCGTACAAGCTGCAATGCGGGACACGGATGCTAACGAACAACGTTTGACTATCTGCGAAAAATACTGGACATGCAAGACACTGCTTGGTACTGCGTGAACGTGCGTTGATGTTGAGTGAATATAGTAGCCATTTAGGAACCCCGTCAAGCTTGATTCGATGCATTTGTTCAGAGCGTTTTTAGGCCTCTATTGAATTCCAAGTGGGTGATCTGACCTGAGGCAGCACGGTTTCCCCGGTACTCCACAGCGCCGCGGGTACGGTCGCTTCCGCACAATCCGGATGATCATCTTCCTCATCGCAGGCAAGCCCGACTTCTCCCGCATCAACCCATACATCGCTGCGTAATCCACTCGTTTTTCAATAGAGCGATCTCGGCTCTTTATCCATTGTCCCGCTCAAATGAAACTTCAGTCCGACAGGCTACGAGTAAGGAGAGAAACCATCGGAAAAGTCGGTATTCTCAATATCCTTGACAGGGTCACGCAAAGCATCTCTAATATCGCTCAGGAACGCGTGCATATGCGCAGCCTCGGTTATTGGAAACGCGGGAGCGCCTCTAGAGCTGACAGACCGTGAGCGGATCGAGGTCCAGATGATTGGTGATGAACACCAGCTTCTTGCCCGTCTCGGGGTCTTTGAAACGGATTCCGCGCAGCGGTTTCGGGTATCCCTGCTTGGAATAGAAGACGGTCAAGGCGATCGTGTGCTCGCAGATCACTCCGGTGCTCCGATCGGTCTTGCGCCAGGCGAGTCGCCTGAAGTGCATACCCTGTTTGGCACGGGTCACGAAGAACGCGCCGGCCTGATCGAATCTCGCGAGGCGTTCGAAGTCCACATAGCCGCGATCGACGATGTAGAAGGCACCGGCCTCGGCAATAAGCTGATCGAGGATGTTGACGTCGTGGAGCTTGCCGTCGCTGCTTTGCAGGAAAGTCGGGATATTCCCGCGCAGGGCGAGCAGTGTGTGGAGCGTCACCGCCGCTTTGGTCGAGCGCAACGGTGCCCACGGAAACAGCGACAAGTACAGATCGATGGTCGTAGAGTCGATTGCGTAGACTGTATTGGACAGCTCGACTCCGAGCGGCTCGTTCGCATAGAGCTTGGGCGCCATCGCGATGAGCCGTTGTGCAAACTCGGCGTAGCTGCGCCAATCGCGCATGGCGTTAGCATTGGCCAGCGTGCTGCGTGCAAACTGCGACCGAAGTCCCATGTGATAGAGCTTCTCGGGCCGAGCGCAAAGTCACGCATCGATGTCGCGCAGACTCTCCCGAAAGCTCAGCTGCGCAAAGATAATGACGAGCAACTGCTCGAAGAACGTGAAGCTCTTGACTTTATGATCTCCTTTGTAACGTGCCACACAGTGCCGAAATGTTGTCAGCAGAAGGTGCGCGGTCAATTACGCGAAGACCAGCTTCCCGGTGTTCAACGCGACCTCGACGCGGATGAGAAATCCGCGCCACTTTGCCGCATTCGCCGCTCAAATCGAGACCAAATAAAATGACGAGAAATTCGTTCATGCTCAATGTCTTACGCGAACACCAGCGTGCAACGTTGGGACAGTAGGGGGAACCGCTAAAAAGTCACAACCGTTATGACATGGAGGAGCGTGACTAAAGGAGCTATGGACATCGAATCCGGCGTTTTGGCCGACACAATTGGTTTTAGAAACTCAGCGAGGCAGGCGACAAGCGCAAGTGACAGGATGCGGTGCTAATTCGAACGAGGGTCTGTGGTTCAGGAGTCCGCTCATGATTCGAAAAGCTTTTGTGATGTCGATAAACCCTGGCGCCGAGGTCGAGTACGAACGGAGGCACAAGGCGATTTGGCCTGAGTTGATCCAAGTACTAAAGGCGTACGGAGTAACGAGCTATTCCATTTTTTTGCTCCCGAGTACCAGGCAATTATTTGCCTTTGCGTTGGTGGAAAGTGAGGCGCAGTGGGCTGCAATCGCCGCTACCCCCGAATGCATTCGCTGGTGGCAGTACATGGCAGAGGTCATGCCTCACGAGGAATCTGGAGCGCCTATAATCACTGAATTGAAAGAGGTCTTTTACCTCACGTGACGGAAAGTGAAGTCACGAGGGTGCAACTCAATTGCGCGCAACTCGTTTCAGCTGCGTGGATAATGGAGTCATTTGCATTTGAAGATAACTAATCGCACGGGCGTTCTCCGACAAGCTGCACCGCCGCATCGTCGATGCCGAAGGCCCCGTCAATCTCAACCGTATCCGGTACTCTGCCCCGTGGCCGCTCGATACGTGCGGCCACGGCCCTGCGCACCGTCCGCCACGCTCCAAGCAGAAGCGGGAGGGTGCATAGACTGTATTTCAGGCACTGGAGGTATGGTAGCGGGAGCTGCGCATGGCACACTACTTGGCAGGACCGCAGCACCCGAAGTCGGCCATCGGCGCCCGCAGTTACGTCTCAACAGGGTCGCCCATTTCTTCCGCGCGGAACGATGTTCAAACGACCTGAGCGATGGCAGCTGTCACAGACTGCCGCACACCGCGTAACTTGTGCATCTGGAGTAGCTCGTGAGACAGTCCCAATTGAATTTCAGGTCGAATGTTATTCGTGCAATCGTCGTTTTTACAGTTACGACAATACCCTTCCTGTCACCGGCGTGTTATGCGAGTCCAGCGTGCATCGTGGTTCGATGGTCCGAGACTATCGGTACGTCACGCACTACTCCAACTTTGCAAGTGGTCGTCAACCCATTGCTGCGACGCGGGTCGGCCGTCGGCCATCGTGCTCTTCAGTCATTGCATCGACTTGGGGCGAATTTTGTCCGCTTTGTACCCTGGTTCCCATACCCAAGGTTAGTGGTGCCAGAACTAAGACCTCCCGCGAACGGCAAAACATTCTGGAATTTCAAACTCATTGACCCAATGTTCCAGAATTTTATGCATGCCACAGCGGGGCATCCAGTCATAATTAACTTCAGTACGATTCCTGAGTGGATGTTTCAAACGCACACGCAGATCACAGTGCCTATCAGCCCTAATCAGGTGGACTGGGGGTACGAACAGGGCACCAAGCTGCGAGTCAGTGTAAAAACACTGGCTGATTATTATGCGCGCCTAGTAAGTTGGTATAGTCGCGGCGGATTTGTCGGTAAATATGGTCACTGGCATTATTCTGGCTATCACTATCACATTGCATGGTGGGAAGTCCTCAACGAGGTGGACTCGGAGCATCACATGAATGTACGAGAATACACTCGCTGGTATGACGCCATTACCGCCGCTATTCATAAGGTATCGCCACAAACAAAATTTGTCGGGCTAGCGCTCGCGGACCCAGCCAATGATCTTTCATGGTTCAAGTACTTTCTCAATCCACAGAACCATGCGCCCGGCGCACCCCTAGACATGATTTCGTATCACTTTTACGCTACACCACCGGCCGCCAGCAATCGCGAGACTTGGCCACATATTTTCTTTTCACAAGCAAGGCGATTTCTTAATACTGTTAGGAAAATTCAAGCAATTAGGACGAAACTGTCTCCACAGACTAAAACGGATATTGATGAAATTGGTTCAATTCTACCTCATGACACCGCTCCCACGTTATTTCGACCTATTCCGAACATGTATTGGAACTTAAGCGGCGCTATGTATGCCTACCTATTCGCGCATTTAGCGAGGCAGGGCATTCAAATTGCTGGTGAAAGCCAGCTCGTTGGGTATCCCAGTCAGTTTCCAAGCGTTTCAATGGTAAATTGGACGACAGGCGTACCCAATGCTCGGTTTCGCGTGCTGGAACTATTGCATGAGAATTTCTCGCCTGGCGATCATATCGTCGCCACGAAAGTGCGAATTCACACGGTGTTTGCTCAGGCATTTGTTACGCCTACTGGTGTCAGAAGACTATTGCTAATAAATGAAAGCGATCATAGCATCCGCTTAAACCTGCCTGAAGCAAGGGGAGCATTGGAACAATGGGTTGACCAACGTACTGCCGGACGGAAACCGTCCCAACGGAATCTGTCATCTGATGGGGTGCTTTTGGGCGGATTGGGCGTGGCTGTGGTTACATATCGGAATCCACTGTCGCCCAAATTACCGGGAAAGACGCTGAGCCTTCGCGGTGTAAGGAATCGTAAATAAATAGGACTCTATTGAATACCGACTGGGTGATGCGACCTGACTTACTTTCCGCACAGCGCAGACGTGATTTCGAGGAATTTCCGCTGGCCGGTCAGCCGCGGAAGCCGCTTGCCGGCACGCCGAGCAGCTCGAGTACCTGACGCTGCAGCGGGGTGAAGTCGGCCTCGAAGCACTGTACAACGCTACCGGCGCGGCTGAGCAGGTGCCGCTCGGCGTGGCTGAAGAGGCGCGACACCTGCTCGGTGGTCGGATGTGCTCAGCACCGCTCCTCGGCCCATCTTCCGCACATCAACGAAGGCATTTGCGGCAATTTCCCGTCAGGCGATCTGAGCGGGACAGCTACTCGGGCGCGTTGAGCTCGATCAGCATCTGAGTCTGCACCTCCCAGGCACGCAGGAGCTTCTTGGTCCTACGGTAATTGGCGATGGCCGCGCGCATCAGCTCCGCCTGTTTTGGGGTGAGGCTGCGGTGGTGCAGCCGGCCGCCCTTCAGATAGCTCCATTCGAAAGCGTCCCAGCTGACTTTCCGCACATCTCGGACCTGATTTCGGGGAATTTCCGGCAGCCCGTCAGCCCCGGAAGCCGCTCGGCGGCACGCCGAGGAGCTGCAGTACCTGG
>DAHVOF010000041.1 GCA_027318945.1 Actinomycetota bacterium
GAGATTTCTCGGCGTATTTTTTGCAGTCTTTTTGCTTGTCGGTAGCTGCGTGATGGTAGGGGCCTCTGCGGCCTTCGCGGCGCCAACTGTAATTTGTACTTGGACTGGAGCTGTTAATACCGACATTTCGGTCGCGGGTAACTGGAGTCCGAATTCTGGTGAGAGCTGTGGAGGCTCGAGCACCACGTCAGGTTCTGCAGCACTTGGTGGCGCGCAGGTGGTGTTTCCAAGCGTGATTCCGGGAACGGGTAGCATGCTGACCTTGGACGCGGCTGAGAACGTAGATGACATAACCTTCGATGGAAGTTACGTAATTTCTGGAACCAACGTGCTCACCTTGTCGCCTTCAATGAACGGTTTGGTGGGAATAGACGTGGCGGTCGGAGGTGGGGCGACGATCCTGATGCCTGTAGATCTCGGCATGTCGCAGATATTTGAAGCTGCGCAGTTTCAGACTCTTTATCTCGAAGGTGCGATAGCGGGCGCTGGATATTCGCTGACAATCGGCAATGGCGGGGACGTCGGCATGGTGGAGATGACCACCCCAAATAGTTACGGCGGCCCGACAACAGTTGCTGACGGTTCTCTGGAGATCAGGAACTCGGGAAGCCTTGGAAGCGGAGCCGTAGTCGTTGATTCAGGAGCGTCGTTGCTTGAATACAGCTCGGGTGGTACTTCTGTAGATCCGGCGAACGATCTGACACTATCCGGGGCAGGATCCACCGGCAACTCAGGCGCTCTTGAGGATTACACGGGCGGCAGCGGATGGGCAGGCCAGATTACCCTTAATGGCGGAGCTGCAATTGCTGCCGAGAGCAATTCGGAACCATTCAGCATTGCCGGTTCAATCGGGGGTGTCGGGCCTCTGACTCTGTCAGGATCGGGCACGATGGAACTTTTCGGCAGCGGTACTAGTTATACCGGATCGACTATCATTGCCTCGCTGACGACCGTGAAGAGCGGGGTTGCCGACGCCCTTCCTGTCTCGACGTCTCTTTCGATAGCGTCCGGAGCATCGCTCAACCTGAATTCGTTCGCACAGACACTTGCTGGCCTCTCCGGACCGGGAAGTGCAACATCTTCGGGCGCGACGCCTGCGACTCTGGCACTATCTCCAGGCGGCTCCGATACTGTTGATACCACTATCACCGGGAATCTCGAATTGGAGATGTCAGGGACCGGGACGGCAGTGCTCACAAGCACTGGCAACAGTTACACTCAGGGGACATCGGTGGTCAACGGAGTGCTCCGGTCAGGTGCTACTGACGCCCTTCCGTCGGGCTCTCAGCTTTCTGATTCGGCGACCGCGACTTTCGATATGGCTGGATTCGCTCAGGAGCTCTCGTCACTAGTTGGAAGCGGAACTGTCACCTCCTCGAGCGGCAGTCCTGTACTTACCGTGGACGTATCCAGTGGATCGAGCGATAGCTGGTCCGGATCCCTTACCGGGGGTCTCGGAATCGTCTCGTCAGGTGCGGGCACGTTGATACTAGCATCGACGGGCAACACCTACACCGGCGCCAGCAACGTCGCATCCGGCATAGTCGAGGTGGCTGGCTCCGCGGCTGATTCTGTGTTCAGCGTTGATTCGGGAGCGACACTCGAAGGAGGCGGAACAGTTGGCGGGATCTTGTCCAATGCGGGAACCGTTCATCCCGGAACTTCGACCACTGGCATACTGTCATCAGCTGGAGCTGCCACGCTTGGCAATGGAACAGTTTCAATTGATATCACTGGCTCCCAGCCTGGCTCGGGCTATTCACAGATGTCCGCTTTAAGCAATGCAGTTGATGTGGCAGGATCCTTGCTCGAAGTGAACGACTCCTACGATGGAAGTTACGGAACCGTCTATGACATCGTGACGGCTGGTAGCGTCACTGGCTCTTTCGCGAATGTGGCATGGGGAACGGAGATCACATCAGGAGGCAGGAAGCTCCTATTAGGGCATAGCTCCACTGAGATCACTCTCACCGATGTGACCGATCCTCCACAAGCTCCTGCCTCCTCTTCGTCTGGGCCGGCAACACCCCTGCCACCGAGCGGCGCGGTGAGCTACTCTGGCGGCAGCTCGGCTAGCCCGTCGGGCAGCGCTCAGGCCAGCAACGACGGGACTACGGTGACAGGCCAAGGGATGGGGGCTTTGCTCGTATACCAATTCGGTGCCGATCCGGTCGGTGCACCCAACTTTCAGCCAGCCGGCGAGTACTTTGGAATCGAGTCGTCGGTTGGAAGCTCATTGAGCTCAGTCATAATCACAGATTGCAATCTCAACGGGGGAAGCATCCTGGAATGGTGGAACCCGATCTTGAACTCTGGCGTCGGGGGTTGGCAAGAGGTGTCACCTGTGGCGGTATTTAGCCAGGGAGATCCCAGTTGCCTTACCTTTACCGTCACAGATAGTACCGTGCCATCCATCTCCCAGCTTTCCGGTGCCGTCTTTGCAATCGCCGGGGATCCCTTATCCGCCACCCCTGACGGCAAAGGCTACTGGCTAGTTGCGTCCGACGGAGGCGTATTCAGCTTTGGCGACGCCCAGTTCTACGGTTCCATGGGTGGAAAGCCACTTAACAAGCCGGTAGTAGGAATGGCCTCCACCCCTGACGCCAAAGGGTACTGGCTTGTTGCATCCGACGGAGGCGTGTTCAGCTTTGGCGATGCCCAGTTCTACGGCTCCATGGGAGGAAAGCCACTTAACAAGCCGGTAGTAGGCATGGCCGCCACCCCTGACGGCAAAGGCTACTGGCTTGTTGCGTCCGACGGAGGCGTATTCAGCTTTGGCGACGCCCAGTTCTACGGCTCCATGGGTGGAAAGCCGCTCAACAAGCCGGTAGTAGGCATGGCCGCTACCCCCGACGGAAATGGCTACTGGCTAGCTGGCAAAGATGGTGGGATATTTACTTTTGGAAATGCTGGATTTTTTGGATCAGAGGGTGCTATGATGCTTTCAGAACCTGTTTCAGCGATTACTGCTTCCCCGAGTGGTAAGGGCTACTGGTTGGTCGCATCTACCGGTTATATATCCAGTTACGGAGATGCGACCAGCCGTAGCTTGCTGAGTCCAATCCCGTCCAATGATCAAGTGGTTGGGACCGCTTCTACCTCCAATAAAAATGGCTACTGGCTCGTTGCATCCGACGGAGGCGTGTTCAGCTTCGGTGACGCGCAGTTCTATGGTTCCATGGGAGGAGTCCGCATTGCTGCACCTATATGTGCGATGGCGGTAGATTAGGCCGCTCTCCAGGATGCAAAGAGCAAAGGGATCGAAGCTCGTGGCTTGTTTTTACATCTTTGCTACGTGAGGAATTGAGCGGAGCGATGGTTGCTCGATCAATTCTGATCCGCTCGGAGAGTTGATTCGTCAGGCTGGCTTTTCGGGTCAGCCGGCGGGTGATGCGGGCGACCCGTTGATGAGCTAGGCCGTGCTTGATCGCCATGTCGCCAGCAGTATTGAGGCGAACATGGCGATCTCCCCGTTTTCACCTATGTGATCGCTCTCCATCAACTTCCAATGCCGCTCGGACGGGCTGACTCGTCGATTGCTCTGAGTTTGTTATTCGCACATTTGGCGATAAATCATTTACTGGCCGTGCGTGTTTGAGCGGGAAGTACGGGCTCCGATACGCGGTGGAGACGGATATTCAGGCCAGTTGGTTGTATGTCAAAGGCACTGGCGCTTCGAGGCAGGCCCCGTCAGGTATTCCAGCCAGGTTGTGTCCCTCTTATGATTGAAGAGCCGCGAGTGAACTTTGAAGTGGCGGCATTTATTCGTTTGCGGAAGAGAACTACGGGACCGATTTGCAGACTTTCGGTGAGAAGGATGTCATGGCACGGAAATCACACACGCACTGCTTGGCTTGCGAGAGACCTGCCGTGTCTGCTATCCGCCCTTGGGGCACTGCATCCTACAAGTAGGCACCAAGTGACGTCGCCCACCGGAGCCATGTTCAATCGCGTCGTATTGCCACCCGTGGAATGAATTTCAGACTGCTGTCTCCCCGCATGGGCGAACTGCGAATATCCTGGATCGCGACACACTCATCTAGTTCAATCCACTATCCACTTACAACTTTCAAACTGGCTTTCCAGCAAATCTTCCTCAAGCTTCAGCGGAAGCGGAGATCCTGGGGTTCTTTGCTGTCTTTCGAGTGCGCCTTTGTTCATTCTGAGTTTGATTAGCGGTATGGGTCACTTCGGCTACCAGACCTCTCAGCACTTCCACCTCTTCTTCGAACGCACGAATGCCTTCGGTGCTGATCTCAATCAGGGTCTGGGGTTTTCTGCCGGAGTAACCCTTCGCTACTATTACTAGTCCCGCATTTTCTAAAACCTGGATGTGTCTGCCGAGGTTGCCTTCGGTGAGCCCGGTTGTTTTCTGTAACAGGCGGAAGTCAGCCTTCGATAGTTCGTACAGCGCAGCAAGGATGGCGAGGCGGCTGCGCTGGTGAACTGCGTCGGAGAGGCTGACTAGCGATCGCGGTGTTGACGAATCTGGCATTGGTCTTTCACTTTCGAGTATTAGGGGCTGGGCCACTTCTTTCCATTCAGGAGTTGTGCAATTTCGCTATCTTTTGAGCTACGCGACTTGTTTGCATATAAAGCGCTATGGATCCGAAGATCAAAATGGCGCCAGCTGCAATGTATCCTTGAGAGGGCGGAGGCAGCCAGACTTGGAAATAGGGGACAAGTACAGCCAGATTCCTTGTCGGTGCCACCCACGCGAGAAAACTCATAGCGGCGACAGATGCCAGCAAGCTGCTGTGGAGCGAAAACGCAACTATGCAAAGCGCCAAACAGACCCCGAGAATGGGCGCAATCTGGATCGGAATGCCGAGCCGGTTTTGCATCAATATAACAAAAGAACCCGCTATGACGCTCAGTCCATGAGTGGCGTAGATCTGAACGCTTCTTTTCCCGGGCTGCAACACAAGTGAGAGCAGTACGCTCAGCGCGATTGCGACAACCCAAAACCAGTGCGATCCACCCGGGTTCCATACAAAGCGCGGTTTAGCAAGAATCGAATATGAGCTTCCAACTGGGAGCGAGATGCCAGAAGCCGTTACAGAAACTCCAGAAGAGGTAGGCGTGCATGTGACGGCTCGTGTAACCCCATCTGCTGTTTGCCAGCATTTCATGGTGACAGCTTTTGAGTAGAAGGACACGGCAATTATCGCCGCCACACCGAGCGCCATCGGCAAAAGCCAGATTCTCTTCTGGATGTTCCTAGCTCTAGATCTTACGAGTGCGACTATTGCCAGCGCATCAGACGCTGATTCTCCTCTATGGGGTGATTCCGGCATATCTAGACGCGGCGAGTCCATTGGGCTATTCTATAGCGCAGAGTGCTCTTGTACAAGTTAATAAAAGACATAGAGGCGACTCGAAATGCCGAAGCCTTGCCAAAGGAACCCCATTGCATGATTGACATCAGGGGTCGCGGACGAACGTTGCCGATAGCTCTTTTATTCGTGCTCCTGGCTGGTTCGCTGGTGGGTGTAGCATTCGTCATCGCTGGCGAACCCGCGTACCTGAGTGCCAACTCTTCAACCCCGGCGTTAAGCTGCGGCCGCGGGATTCCGGCGGAAAAGTGCAACCCAGAGCTAGCACCTCCACTAAGACCTTTGCCCCTGAAAGTTACCAAACCTAAGTCCACGGCTCCCCTGGGTCCGAAGGACAGATTATGCGGACGTTACTTTTTCATATCCCAGCAGCTTCATCAGATGCGAATACATTTCGGGTCAATATCGTGTTTCGGACTTGGCGATCGGTGGATCATTGTCGGAGACGGCCAGCAAACCAATCCGGCGACTTTGCCTCCGCCGCCAACTGTTGGCGGGGCGATCATCGCCGTCGAGCAGTGCGAACCAAACGACACCATGTGTCTAAATTCCAACGTTCCTCACAGCTTTTCTAACTTCACCGTTTCTTATCCCCCGAATCCAGCTGTTCAGCTGGAAGTGGCGGATTTTGCCACCCTTCAGCTGATCAACGTCACAGATGGCGGATGCAGTTCCTTTACATTCGATACCGTCACCCGAAGGTGGTACACGACGACTCCGTCGTCTGTAGCCGAACTCTCTTCAGCTAAGGACATGCCCTCTCCGATCAAAGCGCCTCCGTCGGTTACAGCGAATATTGCACTGTCAGCTCCTTCTCCCCACGCTGATCTTGGATCATGTTTCGAAAGGTGAGGAGTAGATTACACAGGACCTGCGATGGCGAAAGCTGATTAACGGGGCCCGCCTGCATGCAGGTTTATTGCTACGTCGCCTTAGAGAAGCCGCACCGACTTGTTTGCCCACGTTGACGCTCCAGGAGAGGTTCCATAGTCCAGTTCGGCGCGCATGGCCAGGTGGGTGGGTTCTTGAAGAGGACCTGGGCGGATGAATCACGTCTCGCTCGGTTTCTCGGACTTGAGGAAGAAAACACTGGTGTTTCTGCCACTTGTAGGCCTGCTCCTTGTCGCAGGACAAGGCTCGGTGGTTTCCACTTTCTCCCAGCGGGAGGCTACTCGACTGCTTCAGAGCCTGCCGGTGTTTCCAGGATCTGTCACGACGAACAAAAGCTACCCTCATCTGTTGATAATGCTGCCCAAAGAAAAGCTAACTACGGCATCTTCGAAGTACCTGATGCCAGCCACAGTATCTGAGATCGAGACCTGGTACTTGGATCACTTCAGAGCTAAGGGCTGGGCGGAAACCGGCTCGGCAAGTTCAGGAAACACTGGGACTGGCGCAGTCTCCAGCTCTGAAATCGAGTTCACCTTACCGAGTTACCCGTTGATCTCCTATCGGCTGAGTATCGAGCCGCTGCAGCAGGGCATGACGCTGGCAGAGGTTGTGGTTGCCGACGCACAGACTTTGAGACCGTATTCAAGCTACCTGTCTACAAGCTTCGAATGTGCAAAAGTGATGATGTATTCAGTTGCGACAGCCGTGGTTCGACAACAGTCGACCATGTACCCCTTCCGTTTGAAGAAAACCAGTGAGAAGGTAGTCCGCTCCTATGTCGTCAACAATGCCGCCGTCGTGCACCGGTGGGTGAAGATGCTGAATGCTATGCAAGTCTCACCAAAGATGGGGGCGGCCGATTGTCCCGCAATCGGGTCGGGCACAGAAACTGTAGAAGTGGCATTCAGCTCTTCAGCAGGCCCAGCGAAAAAGATGGTTACCGTGCCGGTAGGTTGTCGGGGATTGCCGGAAATCGGTGCCGTTACCTTGTGGGATCCGACGGCAAAGTTCTGGCGAACTGTCACTAGCTATCCCCAGCCTAAGCAGCCGCTTCCTGTCACCCAGTCTTGACTTTACCCGACATCTTGTACCCTCTCAAAATAGGGACTAGTTACCAGTTGAAAAGGAATACAGAAACGCGATTCTTAGGGAAATTGACGTTACTGCTATTGTTGTGGCAATTGCAGTAGTTGTAGCGAGCTCCTCATTTAATTTGGTGTGAGAGTGGCCTACAACAACTGCATTATTCATGGCGACTACCCTAAGTCCTGTTGAAACCACGACTCAAACTCCGGACTTGTATTAGCCAGCCAGGCAAGTTCATAACCTCGTATCCACCCAGGCCCACCTTCGTGCAGTGCGGCAGCCAGCACGTCATTCTGGCTCCAGTTGGCATCGGCATTGCAATAGCTTGATAAATGGGCAACGTTCCACTGCTCTTGGGCTCAGAGGATCGGGCAGGAGCACCACATTTGAAATGTACGCAGAGGACGCTAAGGCCGGCTCGGCTGACTGCAGCATAAGCCTGACTTCGTCGGCAAAACGAGGTACTGAGCATATCTCCAATCGATTGAGAAGTCCGAAGATATCAATTGGGGATTTACAAGATCGGCTGCCTGATCTCGCAAAATTTG
>DAHVOF010000048.1 GCA_027318945.1 Actinomycetota bacterium
AAGATTTCCCGGCCGCCACCTGGGAAAGGTCACCTCTGAGTCTCGGCTTGAGGCGGAGAATGTATGTTGCCGATCCCTGGGGGTCTAGATCCCAAAGAAGTGTCTTCTTACCCGATTTTGACGCCTCGAAGGCAATATTCACGGCGAACGTTGTTTTGCCGACGCCCCCTTTTATGTTGTAAAACGAAATGACCTTCATCAATCACTTCCTTATCGAGCCGGTGGCACACTGTATCGCATGTAGCATGCGACGACCTGAAAAGTGTTTTATTTCTCTTTCGTAATCGCCAACCGCTTCGTCCTGCGCGCGCTTTAAAATGTCGAAAACTGGTTGAAGCTCGTGCCGCGAATGACCATAATCCGAGCACAGCTTCTCAAGGAGCTGTGACTGAACGTAGCTATCTTGATGCTGTCCAAGCGAATCCTGAAGTTTCTTTACACCGGCGATACATTGGCGAGCCGAAGCTGGTTCCAAGATTGACTCGTAGAACTCCAAAAGGTAGCGAAGCGTTTTTGCTTGCTTGCGTAGCGTGTGAAGACTCTCCGGTGACATCGATGCTCTTGCTTTGCGTGTCTTTTTTAGAAGCGAGGCAGCAGACCTTTCTAGCACCACGGGTGCTGAGACCGCGACCCGGGTTTGCGGTGACAGCATTGGCTCGACTTGCCCACTAGACCTCCCGGTCGCTGTTCCCGATGTAGGGATACTGAGAGATAGCGCCAAAGCATTACGCGCCAATCTTGCCCAACTCGCAGTAAGGTGTTCGAACCTAGGTGAAGGAATTAGCTGAGCAAGCTGGCCGTATGCTGCTTCTACATCCTTTGAAATTTGCGAACGCAGCAACCCGATAGCAGTTCCCCCAGAGTCGGAAAGTGCCGCAGTCCGAAATAGTTTTCCGAGGTTTTCAAGATCACGCACCGGAGACGTCAAGCCTATGAACTTCTTCAGTTCGGTTAATAGCCACGAGACGTCCAATGGAGCCAAAAAAGGACCCAATACCGCGAGAAGCGACGCGCTGCGGCGCATTGCGACCCGCAAATCGTGAAGGAATTCAGGATCGGGATGATCACGGATCCACAGTGAATTTTTGACAGCTCGTTGCTGCTCCCCGAAGAGTGCCTTAGCGATCGCAATGCAACTCTCTGTGGAAGGCGCAAGTGTGAGGTCAAAACGCGATTGGTAGTCCTTTTTGACTCGGTTCTGCATGCTGAGAACAACATCGAACAGATCCGTTGCAATGGGTGTCGAGTCCTGCAATTCAAAAACGTCCAGTATGCGTCTTTCTATTCGCCGTCCAAACGCCTCATGGCCTCGTTTTGTATGAAGAATCGCACCGCACACGCCAATTTCCCCAAGGTTGAGTAACCATAAGGTAGTTGCCGGCATCTCCTCGGAGTTGAGAAATTCATATTTAATCATCGCAGCAGTCGTCGTCGCCTGTGGAACCAGCGCCCGTTGAGTGAGCCCGGAAAGGTGGTCTGCTAAAGCCTTATCTTTAACGCATCCGGGATTTACCCACTTCGTTGAAGCGCGCGGCTCGTCGGATACGAAGGTTGTAGATGGGCTAAATAAGATGAATTGAGAATTAAAGCGAGAGTCGTGAATCATGAGCGACGCATTGTGCCTCTCGAGCTGCCAATCAAAGGTATCCATCCATCGCAAGATACCTGTTCGCGCTGGAAACGAAAGTTTTTGTCCCGGCATGGCCCTAATGGACGAAAATATCGTCTCGATATCGCTGCAGGGAAATAATAGAGATATCCGCGAGGAGGACATGATTTGACTCTAGCGATGAAAGACGCCTGGCACGCCCTTAGGCGGAGTTAACGTCACAAGGATGAGGTAATGTGCCGTCATGTTCTTTACATTCAATAGCAGCCAATGAGAGTCCCATTTCACTTCAGTTTTATCCATGCGGCAGACCTTCATTTGGATTCACCTTTTCGAATACACGAGGCGGGCAACGATGCACTGAGAAAGGTGCTCTTGGATGCCTCGGCAAAGGCGTTTTCTCGGCTCTGTGAGGTAGCCATAGAGCGGAAAGTCGATTTTATTATTTTGGCTGGAGATATCTTTGATGGTCCCGAGAGGGGGGTGCGTACCCAACTGATGTTGAGGCGGCACCTAATGGACCTTCAAGAGCAAGGCATCTCGGTATATATCGCCTTCGGAAATCACGATCCACTTGAAAGTTCCGAAAGCCTTTCAATTGACTGGCCTAAAAACCTTTTTACTTTCCCGTCATTTCCCGAACGTCTCCCGATGGAACGACACGGCGTCAAATATGCTGAAATTACAGGTGTAAGCTACGAGACCAGAGAAGAACCTCGGAATTTGGCACAGCTATTTCCCGATGCAGGAGAGGATGTCTTCAACATTGCCGTCCTACATGCGAACGTTGGGCAATCGCGTGAGCATGGTAATTATGCCCCCGCTGCTCTCGCGGATTTGAAAGCAAAGGGCTATCACTACTGGGCGCTTGGTCACATTCACAAGCGCGAAATTCTTTGCGAAGATCCCTTGGTGATCTATCCAGGCAATATTCAGGGGCTTCACATGAAGCCATCCGAGCGTGGTCTAAAAGGGGCCGAGTTTGTGGAGGTCGACGAAACGGGTGTACGGCACTCTTTCATGCCGCTTTCCGAGACCATTTTCAATAAGGTAACGGTCGACGTGAGCGGCTTCCAGAACGTAAGTGCGATGATCGAAGGCTGCTTGGAATCGATTCGGCATGCCGCAACCGCAGCTGGGGGAAAAACTCTTGTCTTAAGCGTGGATCTAGTAGGCACGTTAGAGGAAAAGCTCTGGGAACTCGCAAAAGATCTCGAGCCATTGCACGACGAGCTAAGGATGGGCATCGGAAATTTACAGCTCTCGGTTTTCATTGAACATCTCGATGCTCATGTCCTGCGCGGTCAAGGCCTAGAAGGATTGGCGGGGCTTTCCGATGTAGTCAGTGAGCTCATCGATGTAATTGCCCAATGGCGCAAATCACCAGTACTTCTCGCAGAATTTCCAGTTGAGGCCGAACTTAGAAGTGTTCTGGTTTCTTCGATTAAAAGGGCAGCGATTGGATATTCGCTTCGGCTTCAACAAGACGATATTGACGGAGCGGAACACCTACTTGCCGAGCTGTTTCGGGAGGTCGGAGAGAAATGATAGTTAAGTCAATATGGGTCGATAGCTACGGATCACTTCGGCACATGGCTATTCCTTCTTCTGGAGAGCTGAGAAGGGGATTAAACGTGATATACGGTCCAAACGAGGCTGGCAAATCCCAGGTGAAGAGATTTGTTGAAGAAATGCTGTTTCCGAGCCCGAGAGTGCCCAAGGACTCAAGACCAACGGGACGTATCGAATTCGAACATGACAAAGAAAGGTATTTGCTTGAGGCGCTCAGAAATAGTGCCCTTCCGAAACTTATGACCGAGGCCCAAGGATCGCAGGGCATCGAAGTTTCCAGGCTTTTCCCCACACTCGGTTCCAAAGGCAATGAAGTTTTTTCGAGCCTGTATAGCTTTGGGTTGGACGAGCTGCGGGCCAGCACCACCAATGGAAGCGCTCTTCTTTCGGAGCATCTATTCGGCGCAGTGGCAGGCGGATGGGGTACCTCGATCAGCTCTGTTTTCGATGAGCTCGAAAGTCGAATCAGGCGATTCACCGGAAATGAGGCAAAGGTGCGATCGTTGCAGAAAGTGATCGAAAACCTAGTTGACGTTGAGAAAGAAATGGCGCTCAAAGCTGCCTCCGAAGCAGCTTTTCTCCAGCGCTACCACCAGCGCCATGACATCAGAAGCAGGATAGCGGAGCTGGAGAATGCTGTCAACGGAGTATCCCATCGGGTGAAACTTTGCAACGAAGTGCTCAGAATGCACGGAGCTTACGGCTCATTTTGCGACAGTGCATCCTTTTTGGAGCGTCATTCGAATTTGGAACCTATGACCGCAGATATCTTGCGGAGGATTGCGACGTTGTTTTCCCGACTCGAGACTAGCCGGGACGCAATACGCGACGTCGAGACTGATATTGACGCGACTTCAATGCAAATCGAGCTGCTCGCAGTCGACGATAGGATTTTAAGGCATGCAGATGAAATAAGGGTTGCCTCAAAGATTCGAGACGATCTGATTGCTCTGCAAAGAGATTTGCTAAGCGAAGTTGCGGACTTAGATGATGCACGATCCGAGCTTATAGAAAGTGCATCGTCCATAGGAATCAAAGAGGTGGACAT
>DAHVOF010000051.1 GCA_027318945.1 Actinomycetota bacterium
CACAAAAAGAGTATAGGTTTGATGATCCGGCTGTAACGCTACTGATCTTGCGTCGATAAAGTTAGCGGGCGCTAAAGCAACTAGCTTGATATGGCATAATTTAGTGTTCGCAAACCAAGGAAATTGTACCAGATGGCGGAATCTTATAACGTTAGGGAGATCGAGGCCAAGTGGCAAGCTCGATGGGAGAGTGAGGGTCTCTATCAAGTAGACAATGCCGACTCCAGACCAAAAGCTTACGTACTTTGCATGTATCCTTATCCGTCGGGGGCGGCACACCAGGGGCATGTGCGCAACTACACCTTTGGTGACCTTATAGTCCGATACAGGACGATGAAGGGTGAAGCGGTGCTGTCGCCCTTTGGTTTCGATTCTTTTGGTCTTCCGGCGGAGAACGCAGCGATAAAGACTGGTGTCCATCCAAGGATATTTACGGATGCGAGAATTATGGAGCTCAAAGAGTCCGTAAAAAGGTTGGGTGCAGTTTATGATTGGCGCCGCGAGCTAAAGAGCCATGATCCGCAGTACATAAAGTGGAGTCAGTTCATTTTTACGAAGTTTTTCGAGTCAGGATTGGCTTACAAGAGAGATGCTCCAGTCAACTGGTGTCCGGGTTGTCAGACTGTGTTGGCCAACGAGCAAGTCCTTGCTGATGGTACGTGTGAACGGTCTGGCGATCTCGTAATCAAGAGGGACTTGGAGCAGTGGTTCTTGGCTACTACGCAATATGCGGACGAACTGCTCGCAGGACTCGACGATTTGGACTGGCCTGATCGAGTAAAGACAATGCAGCGAAACTGGATCGGCAAGTCCGAGGGGACGAGGTTCAGGATGGAGGTCACCGGACTGCCGGATGTTTTTCTAGAGGTTTTTACAACCCGGCCCGACACGAGTTTCGGAATGACCTACGCAGTCATAGCGCCAGAGCATCCGATGGTGGAAATTCTCACGAAGAATGAGCATCGAGACGAAGTTGAGAGATTCAGGATTGAGGCCATCGACAGAAGTGACATAGAGCGCCAGTCGACTGAAGTCACGGCGAAGGTCAAGCGTGGCGTTTTTACGGGGAGTTACGCCGTAAACCCTTTTACAAAGAGGGAAGTTCCAATTTTTATTGCAGACTATGTCTTGATGGGCTATGGAACCGGGGCGATTATGGCCGTGCCGGGCGAGGACCAGAGAGACTACGATTTCGCCAAAATGTATGGGTTGCCGATCATCAGAACCGTGCAGCCTCCGGAAGGCTTCGAAGGTGAGGCCTATACGGGTTCCGGTACCAAGATTAATTCTGACTGGTTGAATGGTCTTGATATTAGCGAGGCTAAGGAATTGGCAACCAAGTTCTTGGTCGAGTCGGGGGCGGGTGAGGGTGCGACTCAATATCGTCTGCGAGACTGGCTGGTTTCGAGACAAAGGTATTGGGGTTGCCCGATTCCGGTCGTGTCTTGTGGCGACTGTGGGCTCGTTCCAGTCCCGCTCGACCAACTTCCAGTGCTCGCGCCGGACGATGTCGAGTTTCTGCCGACGGGAGAGTCGCCTCTTGCGATTCATCCCACCTTCAAGTACACCACCTGCCCCAATTGCGGCGGTGATGCGATCCGTGAAACCGATACGATGGACACTTTCGTTGACTCGTCATGGTACTTTTTGAGATTTTGCGATCCGACTGCTGCTGACGCGCCATTTTCCAAAGATGCTGTTTCCCAGTGGATGCCTGTTGACCAGTACATAGGAGGAATCGAGCACGCGATCCTCCATCTAATGTACGCGAGGTTTTTTACGAAGGCGTTGGCTGATCTCGGTATTGTCCCTTCCGATATACGGGAGCCTTTTACAAGACTTTTTACGCAAGGGATGATTCGCCTTGGCGGCTCTAAGATGTCGAAGTCAAAAGGCAACCTTGTAGCTCCGCAGAAGTACTTCGAATCTGTTGGTGCAGACTCGCTCCGTCTCTTTCACCTGTTCGTTGGTCCTCCGGCAGACGATTTTGACTGGTCTGACCAGACTGATGATGTCATCGATGGATGTTTCCGATTTTTGAACCGGATTTGGCGGCTGGCACTCGGCAACGCGGAAAGCTTCCCGGGAGTAACCATCAAGACGGAAGATAGGGCGGAGACTCAGGCAGATATTGAAGTGCTGCGGCTTACACATAGGCTGATCAGCAAGGTCTCTGAGGACTATGAGCGATGGTCGTATAACACCGCCGTTGCAGCGATGATGGAGTTCACGAACGGACTGTACCGATATGCGGGAGCTGGTGCTCAAAGGCAGACCTTCGATTTCGCAATAGATACCCTCGTCACGCTTCTTGCTCCTATGGCACCCCATATTACGGCAGAGATCTGGGAGGTAAGAAATGGCGGATTGGTGCATGCGCAACCTTGGCCAGTCGCAGACGCAAGCCTGGCCAGGTTCGAGAAAGAGACTCTTGTAATCCAGGTGAATGGCAAAGTGAGAGACAAGATTGAGGTTGATCTCGATATTGACGAGGTATCGGCTGTTTCCCTTGCGCTTGCGTCTCCGCGGATTCAGCAGGCACTGGGCGGCAAGGAGTTGAGGAAGACCATAGTCAAGCTGCCCAAAATGATTTCCTTTGTTGTCTGAAAAAGCCCAAGTTTCCAGTTGAGTGGTGGTTGTACTTATACTGTGGGCATTTTAGATCTTGCTGTCTGACCTCACGTCGAGGTGGGCAGTGGGCCGCCAACGATGTGTGAAGTCTATTATTTCTCAGCATTATGATCTTGTGTTGTCCGACAATTCAAGGCTGTTAGGTCAAGTCCTAACGGAATGTCACGTGAGAGTGACCGTTGTTCGCGAATGTCGGAGTTCACCATGGTGTCCAGCGAAGCAGGTGGGCTGTCCCCACAATAGGACTATCGCCCGAGACCAAGCTATTAGCCACCAGTTGCAATGCTGTTGCGGTGCACGTTGGAGCATCTTCTGCTGAAAGTGATTTTTTCGCTGAATTCGTCTATAACTTGGCATCATACGCACACGCAGCTCGTTGTTTACGCTTTCAAAGTTCTACGAGTGCGAGCAATGCCTCGGTGCTGGGATGCGTTTCGACGCAAAATGTGCGAATGCGCCTGTAGTCTGATCGCCGTTGTTGTTCCTGTAACCCAGCCATTGGAGACTTATGACAAGTACCACTTTGCCTTCGACGCAAATGGGTTCATGCCGATATTTCGCTAGCAGAATTGTTAAGATTTCGGGCTCAGTCCAATGGGATTGACTGAGCGAAGTTTTAAATAAGACTCTCGCGGGAGACGATGGTATTTTTTGCTGATACCCTCCGACGTATGCGCAACTTGATGTTAAAGTCAGGCATCTGGAATAAGCTTTAATCATGATTGAAGTTACTGATGCAACCTTTGAAAAGGAAGTATTAGATCTGTCAGAGACAGTTCCTGTCGTGATTGATCTTTGGGCGCCCTGGTGCGGCCCGTGCCGTACCCTGGGTCCAATGATCGAAAAAGTCGTTGACCAGACAGATGGCCGGGTTGCCCTGGCAAAAGTAAATGTCGACGAGAATCCCGCGATATCTCAGGCGTTTAGGGTGCAGTCCATTCCTGCCGTATTTGCCATCAAGGATCGAAAGATTGTTGACTCCTTCGTTGGGGCGATTCCAGAGAATCAGATAAGGGAATGGGTTGACAAGCTGGCACCGATGCAGTCTCCGGCGGATCTATTGGCTGAAGCGGAGGACGAGGCGACTTTGTTGAGCGCCTTGGAGCTTGATCCAGGGCATGTGGGAGCCATAGCGAAGCTTGCCAATTTAAAAATAGATAATGGCGAGTATGAGGCGGCCTTGGAGCTGATTTCCAGGGTTCCAGAAAATGACGAGCTACGCCATCTGGCAGCTAGGGCTCGGCTTCTCGCGAAGGACATCAGCTTCTCTTCTCAGGCCGAGGTCGAGGCTCGCCTAGATGAGCTTTTGAGTTCCGTAAGGGAGGAGGATCAGGCAAGGAAGGAGTATCTGGATCTCCTTGCGACTTTTGATCCGGCGGACCCTAAAGTCGCCCAGTATCGAAAAGCTCTCACTTCAAGACTTTTCTAGCGCTTCATGATTTTGAGACTGGGGGATTATAGTTTCGATCTCGAGGACCGATGTCTAGTCATGGGGATCCTAAACAGGACGACAGACTCGTTCTTCGATCGGGGGGAATATTTTGCGCTTGACGCCTTTCTCAGGCGTGCAGAGCAGCTGGTAAATGAGGGTGCCGACATTCTCGATGTTGGAGGTGTAAAAGCAGGTCCAGGGTCCGATGTTAGTGAGGCCGAGGAGCTTGACCGGGTGGTTCCGGCAATTGAGCTCCTGAAGTCTAACTTCGATGTGGCCCTGAGTGTAGACACCTGGAACGCCCGTGTGATTGATGAAGCAATGAGTGCCGGCGCAGTCCTCGGAAATGACATTTCCGGATTTAGCTCGCCAGGATATCTTGCGAATGTATCAAAGCACGGAGGCGCAGTGGTTGCCACCCATATTCGGCTCGTTCCCCGTTTGGCAGACCCTGATCCCATTTACGACGATCTTCAGGAGGATGTAAAGCAATTTTTGTCCGACAGGGTAAGGATGGCCCTTGAAGAGGGAATTCAAAAGGAGAGCATCGTTGTTGATGCGGGTTTCGATCTCGGAAAGACCACTTCGCAGTCAATGGAGCTTTTGCACTCCACTTCAGAGCTTTGCAAGATTGGATATCCCGTTTTAATTTCCGCGTCGAACAAAGGATTTGTGGGCGAGGTTTTGGGGAAGGCTATCGATGGACGCCGATTTGGCTCTTTGTCGGCGGCATCTATCGGAGCGATACTGGGTGCAAAGCTTTTTAGGGTGCACGATGTCGCAGGCACCCGGCAAGTGGTGGATGTCATATGCGCAATTGCAGCGGCGGAGGCTCCGTCATGGATAACCGAGAGCTGAGGTAGAAGTGCGGTCCGCCGAGGATTCCAAGATCTACCTCGTGACAGGTGAAGATCCTGATC
>DAHVOF010000058.1 GCA_027318945.1 Actinomycetota bacterium
TGGTTAGCTTTCGTGGTCTAAGTATTCAAAACTCAACCGGGGTACTTCGACTTCAAGCGAAGGGTGGAGAAGCTGTGAAAACAATTCAAGCTGACTTTCTACGCAGCGTTGCTAGGGACGAGCTATACCAAGCTGTCCTTATTACTGCCAAGAGCGGAGCCATGCATTGATCGCATTCACATTTCCTGGCCAGGGTTCTCAAAGGCCGAATATGGGGGCGTCATGGGTGGATCACCCCTCATGGGAGCTCGTTCGAGATGCTAGCGATGCGACGAGCAGAGATATTGGCGACCTTCTGTTAAATGCGGATGCTGAAAACCTTTCCATAACTCGAAATACCCAGCTTGTGACCTTCACAATGTCCATGGTAATTCTTGACGCAATTGAGAGACTTGGAGTATCTCCGTCGATATGCGCAGGCCACTCGCTTGGAGAGTATGGGGCGCTAATCGCCTCGGGCGCAATTTCGTTCGAAGCAGGTGCAAAACTCGTTTCGGAGCGCTCTGAGGCCATGCAGAGTGCCGCACAAGAGTACCAAGGTGCAATGGCGGCACTTTTGGGAATTTCCGATGGAGATGCTGAGGCGTCCTGCCACGAGGCTGGCGACAATGTCTGGGTCGCGAATTACAACGCTCCCGGACAGGTTGTAATTGCTGGCCTTTCCGAAGCTGTAGCTATTGCCAGTGACATTGCTCGATCCAAGGGCGCAAAAAAGGTCATGAATATTGCAGTAAAAGGTGCTTTCCACACGCCGTTTATGAATTCCGCCCGCCAACGACTGCGAAAGGCGCTTTCCGATACGCGATTTTACGATTTGGAAGTTCCCGTAGTCGCCAATGTAGATGCCATGCCCCACGAGAGGGCCTCCGAGTGGCCGCTTTTACTCGCAACGCAGCTCACATCTCCTGTCAAATGGACTCAATCTCTCGCTAAACTAGCAGAGCTTGGAACAAAAACCCTCGTTGAAGTTGGAACTGGGGGCGTACTTACAGGACTTGCCAAGCGAACCGTTCCTGAGCTAGACGCCATATCCGTTGCGACACCGGATGACCTCGATAAGCTTGTACTGCTCATTTCATCGCAAAGTGCTTTGACACCTCAAGTCGAGCAACATCAGGGGGAGCACCTGTACATATTCGAACGAATGGTAGTCGCTCCGCGCGCTGGAATTTTCGAACCATCGTCCGCGCTCGCAGGCTTAATACCATCCACAAAAGAGCACTCATCACTTTCAACAGTTAGTGTGGGCCAAACTATTGGCACAATTTCCGGCTCGGAGGTGCGATCTCCCTTTGCCGGCGAGCTCATGGGCATGATCGCGGTGTCTGGAGAGCGGGTAACAATTGGACAGCCTATCGCATGGCTTAGAACGATTAGGGAACCATGACAACAAGAGGATCTCGCATTACGGGATGGGGTACTGCCCTTCCAGACCGCGTCGTAACCAACGCCGACTTTGAAGCCAGGCTCGATACGTCCGACAGCTGGATTACCGAAAGAACTGGTATTAAAGAACGCAGGTTTGGAGGAACGACCGCTTCTCTTGCAGCGGAGGCCGGCAAGAAAGCTTTGGAATGTGCGGGGCTGCTTGCACAAGACATCGAATTGCTGATTCTTTCCACCACAACGCCAGATCTCACCACGCCTGCAACGTCTTCAGTAGTCCAGGACATCCTTGGAACGGGAGGTGGGGCCTTTGACCTAAATGCAGCTTGCGCAGGCTTTGTATATGCGATGGTTGCAGGTGGTGGGATGGTTAAGATGGGCGCCAATCGCGTGCTGGTGATAGGCTCAGACACTCTTTCAAAAATTACAGATCAAGATGATAGGGCCACGGCAGTTCTTTTCGGCGACGGTGCAGGAGCCATAGTTCTTGAAGCCGACCCAATCGAGGACAAGATCCTCTCATACGATCTCGGCGTTGACGGCTCTGCAATGCCAATACTGTATTGTAACCACGGCGGCTACCTTACCATGGAGGGACGCGAGGTCTTCAAAAAGGCAGTTCGCGTTATGGTTGAGTCTTCCAAAAATGTATTGGAAAGCGCAAAGCTTACGGTTGACGATATTGCGCTGGTGGTTCCCCATCAAGCCAACCTTCGCATCATTGAGGCGGCTAACCAGAGACTCGGCGTTCCAATGGACAAGACTGCGATAGTGCTTGATAAGACCGGGAATACCTCGTCCGCATCTATTCCTCTAGCTCTTTCTGATGCTGCAGACAGCGGCCGACTTAAAGACGGAGACAACGTTCTCTTCTGTGGATTTGGTGCCGGAATGACTTGGTCGAGCGCAATTGTTCGCTGGAGTCGGTCGTGAATCAGGCGAGAACTGTACTAGTGACCGGCGGGGCGAAGGGCATCGGAACTGCTTGTGCAAAGCTGTTTGTTGAAGCCGGCCATCGGGTCGCCGTAACTTATAGAAATAACGAAGTCCCGTCAGAGCTAACGAGCCGTGGCGTAATGACAATAAAGTGTGACGTCGCTCACCCTGAGCAGATAGCCAATACTTTCACCCAGGTCGAGGAAGCCTTTGGCCCGGTAGAAATCCTTGTCGCGAATGCCGGAATGACGAAAGACACCCTCATGCTTCGCATGGGCGAAAACGCATGGGAAGAGGTCCTCCGAACAAATCTAACCTCTGCATACCACCTGACCAAACTTGCCCTCGGCCGGATGGTTAAAGGCCACTGGGGCAGAATAGTCTACATATCCTCGGTTGTTGCACAGATGGGAATGCCTGGTCAGGCTAACTACGCAGCCTCTAAAGCAGGTCTCATCGGACTTGCACGCTCTCTTGCCAAGGAGGTCGCCTCGCGCTCAATTACGGTAAATGTAGTTGCGCCCGGAGCAGTTGACACCGACATGTTGAATATTCTCGGCGAGGACAAGGTCAGGCTCATGATCGAGCAAATTCCGATGCGGAGAGCTGCTACCCCTGAGGATGTCGCCCACGCCGTCGGCTTCCTGGCCTCGGAGAATGCGGGTTACATAACAGGTGTCGTGCTGCCGGTTGACGGAGGGCTGGCTATGGGATTTTAAAACATTACTTGTAGTTTCGCAGCCCAACGGCGCTAGTCGGCGCCAATGAGTACCGTCTCATTAACAAATTTTTGATAAATCGGAAAGGAATCATTTAGATGGACGATCAAGCGACATTTGAGAAATTCCGCAGCTGTGCGGTCGAAGTTCTCGGAGTGAAGCCAGAGCAGGTGACTTTGGAAGCAAGGTTCGCCGAGGATCTCGACGCAGACTCACTTGATCTCGTCGAGCTTGTAATGGCTCTGGAGGAAGCGTTCGACATAACTGTGGAAGAGTCCGAGCTCGATGGTGTTGACACTGTCGCCGGCGCCTACGCACTAGTGACGGGCAAACTGTAATGAAACTCAGCTGGGGTCCATCCGGTCCAAGTGATGGAATAGAAGCTCCATACAAAGTTGCAATCACCGGCATAGGTGTAGTCTCCTGCGTAGGAATAGGGAAGGACGCATTTTGGGACGGGATTTCCCAGGCTGAGGTCACTAGTGACAGGCATATCTTAGACTTCAATCCGTCAGACTGGCTCAACCCCAAGGAAATACGACGTACCGACCGGTTCAATCAGTTCGGCATCGCGGCCGCAGAACTTGCGCTGGTAGACGCTGGCCAGTTCGAAGTAGATCCCGAACTGGCCGGAATTATGATGGGCACAGGAATTGGCGGGCTCGAGAGTCTCGAAAATCAGGTAATTTTGCAGTACGAAAAGGGTGCCGACAGAGTAAGTCCTTTTCTCGTACCACTTATGATGGCGAACGCTGGCTCCGCTTCGCTTTCCATGCGCTTCGGCTACAAGGGTCCGTGCGAATCCACCGTAACGGCCTGCGCAGCCGGAACGCACGCGATAATACGAGCAGCCAAGACGATCGCCGCGGGCAGGTGCAAGGTCATGCTTGCGGGAGGTACAGAAGCCGCTATGACTTCTACTGCTTATGCCGGTTTCGTAAATATGACCGCCATGTCAAACGTAAATATCTCAAGACCATTTGATAGGGATCGGGATGGATTTGTTATGACGGAAGGCGGTGCAGTTCTCGTACTGGAAGAGTTGGAGTTCGCGAAGGCAAGAGGAGCGAAAATATATGGAGTTATACTCGGCACCGCATCCAATGCAGACGCATTCCATATAACTGCACCAGCTCCACATGGAATAGGAGCCGCGACCTGCATGAACCTTGCTTTGCAAGATGCCGACTTGAGTCCCCGAGACATCGTGCACATAAACGCCCATGGTACCTCGACTCCTTTGAACGACCTTTCCGAATCTGAGGCCATCATTTCTGTATTCGGAGATAACGCGCCACCAACCACTTCAATCAAGGGAGCACTTGGCCACGCCTTGGGAGGAGCGGGAGCACTTGGAGCCGCTGCCGCTGCGCTGACGCTCGACCGCGGTTACATTGCCCCAACGGCAAACACAAAAAACGTGGATCCTGAGATTCACATTGACGTCGTGATCCTTGAGCCTCGAAAAGTCAATGCCGGCCCCGTGATCTCCAACTCGTTTGGCTTTGGAGGCCACAA
>DAHVOF010000113.1 GCA_027318945.1 Actinomycetota bacterium
ATTCAAAAGAAACTTACTTCCAAAACCGGACTTATCCTCGGGGTAGTTATATCCGATACTTTTGGACGCACCTGGAGAAGAGGTGTCACCGACGTAGCGCTGGGATGCGCTGGAATTGCTGCGCTCCAAGACCTGAGAGGCACCCCGGACTCCCGCGGCAGGACCTTGGTAGCCACAGAGATCGCTGTAGCCGACGAAATTGCTGCAGCGGCCGAACTTGCAAAGCCCAAGGCTGGACGGCGTCCAATCGTGGTTGTACGAGGAATCGACGAAAAGCTCTTCAGAAAATCTTCAATTGCCGACGAAGTGATCAGAAATGCCTCCGAGGATCTCTTCCGTTAATCAGTTATTCTTATTTACCCACTCAATAACCTGGGATAGTCCATCGGAAAGAGTTACGTGTGGCACCCAGGATAAAATTTCGCCGGCCTTAACGTTCGAAAGGCACGACCGCATGAGTTCACCCGTCCTCCCTGGGAGGTAACTCGGATGCAGAGACATTTTATGTTGTCTCGCCATCTCCCAGTACAGGCTGTTGACAGATGTTTCAATAGAAGTTGAGATATTGAACACCTCGCCTGAACCTTTGGTCATGGAGGCGACAAATGCGTCTGCTACGTCCGAGACGAAGACAAAATCCCTCGTCTGGTGACCATCCCCGTAAATCGCGCAAGTTCTGCCCGCCGCCAAATTGCCTGCAAAGATCGAGACAACGCCAGATTCTCCATGGGGATCCTGCCTGGGCCCGTAAACATTCGCGAGTGCCAGTGCCACATAATCCAGTCCGTAAGCTTCTCGGTAGCTGAAAAGGTAATCGAGCACAACTTTCTTTGTGACTCCATAGTTCGATAAGGGCTGATGCTTGACGCCCTCCGTAACGGGCAATTCGGAGGATTCCGGCTCCCCATACAGCGTCCCTCCGCTTGCCGCATAAATCACTCGCTCAATACCCAGCTTCCGTGAACTCTCAATTACGTTTACGCTGCCAAGCACGTTCACTTTAGCGTCGTGAAATGGATCGGCCATAGATCTGCGAACGTCTGACTGCGCTGCAAGATGAAACACATATCGGGGACCGGCTTGCTCCATGACCTTTGCGAGGCCCGGCTCTGCAATGTCCTGGCGCACCACCTCTAGCTGAGAGCCGAACTCGGAGGCATTCGAAAGGTTGCTCATGGAGCCGGCAGAAAAATCGTCGATCACCATGACCCTGTAGCCAACTTCGAGAAGCTTTTCCACCAAATGCGAACCTATGAATCCGGCACCCCCGGTAACAACGACCGTGTCGCTACTCACACCGGAATCCTCTGGCCTCTAAGTGTCGAACCATCCTCCAACGATGCCCTGTGTGAAACAACCGACCCGTCCAAGATGGCAGCTCCTGAAGGAATAACTGCATTCTGTCCGACAATCGAATTCACCACAAGGGCCCCCTGATGCACCTTAGCGCCAGGCAATATTACAGATCGCTCAACTCGAGCTCCGTGACAAACAGCGGATCCGTCTGAAATCACCGAAGCTTCGACAATGGCTCCGTTTTCTAGGTATGCTCCATGGCCGATATAGGAGTGCGGGATAACCTCACCCTCTATAACCGAATGTGGACAGCTCCAATTACCATGCTCGTCGACTTCGAAACTGGGCAGTAACGGCGATGAAAACCTGCCAGCAACTATGTCGAGCGATACATCCAAGAAAGTACTCGGAGTGCCTGCATCAATCCAATAGCATTCATACCCCTTCGCAAAAAGCTGGCCTTTTTCGACAAGTCCCGGAAAGATCTCCTTTTCCACAGAGACACGCCTCGTCCGAGAAATCTGATCGAGAACAGCAGGTTCGATAACGTAAATTCCCGCATTGATGTAATTTGTCGGAGCCGTTCCGGGCGCCGGTTTTTCAATAAAGGCAGTTACCCTGCCATCGGCGTCAGTAGGGACAACTCCAAATGCAGATGGATTCTCAACTGGCACCAATGCAATTGTCGCCAGTCCGCCCCTTTCTCGATGAAGCCCCAACAAATCGTCCACTGGAATATCGGAAAGCACATCCCCGTTTACCACGATCATCGTCTCATCTATCGAGGCGACCTGTGCCGCGTACCTAATCGCTCCCGCCGTATCGAGAGGCTCAGGCTCCACCGCATAACTTAACTTCACATCGTGAATGAACCCATCAGGGTATGACTCGAGAAAAACGTCTGGTCGGTACCCGAGGGACAACACTACCTCATCGACTCCGAAACAGGCCAAGCGCCCGACCACACGCTCCAGCATGGTAATGCCGGCAATCTGGAGCATCTGCTTGGGAGTATCCAATGTTAGGGGCCTAAGACGAGTACCCTCCCCACCCACGAGAATTATCGCCCTCATCGACTAAAACTCCTCTAGAACCCAGCTATTTCCAGTTAACCATACTACGAACAACCGAGGTCTCACACTTTCGGGTCTTTGATCATCCACCTGCCGACGTTGAAGTTGACGAGGATGTCTTGGTGGTCGTGGTTGAGCTTGCTATCGTCGTGGTAGTGACTCCAGTAGTCGTGGTTGCAGAAACGTTTGCAAGCTGAGAGGCGGAAGGCGGCTTGGGCAACGACGCGCCCTTGGGCACCAGACCCACAGTTACAAGCACATCGTTGCTGGAAATCACAACCTTCGAAGGATCTCCACTATAAATTTTTGGAGTGGTTGACAGGACCGAACCCCACACCGCTGTTTCCAGCTGGGTAGCTTTGCCGTTGCACTGGGCACCAGCCTTGATCGTCCCCTTCGAGGGCACGGTAACTGACGAGGAACTGAAGCTCAGCCCCTTATAATCTGACGCAAACTTACCCAAAGTCGCGCCATTCCCCTCGTCCGCGGCAACCTTCGGCGAAAGGTTCACGATACCGTTGCCGGAAGTTGTAAAAGAGGCATTTGAAGGTGCTTTAATTTTCGGAAGATTCGCAATAAACGACGAGCAATCGTAGATCCCGAAGGCAAAATTCCACTTGTCACCAATAACAGGATGGACAGTCGGCTTACTCACCGGATGCTGCAGCTCGTAACGGGAATAGCCCACGATGAAAATGCCGAGAATGCTGATGATCGCAATCAAGCTGTAAAACCCAACTGGGATCTCGCCCCTTGACGTGCGGCCTCCACCCGTAGCAGCTGCACGAGCTACTTGTTTTCCAATCGAACCCTTTGCCATGACGCATTTAGGTTAGCCCCTAATTTTGGCAAATAGGTACGCATTCCCGGACTAAGTTTGATTGGCCTCAGGTTTTTTTGCCCCTTTGCGCAAAATGGTCAGCGCGAGTGAAATCGTAAGCCTCGCGAATATCCCTATCCCGACTGGAAATAGCTCCACCTTGCGCCATCCGCTTTTAGTCAGTTTTGCATATGTCCAAAGGGACCGGTGATGCGCCAGAGCCATCCGAATAGGCCTCGACGAGGTCGTACCACCCTGTTCATGGCGGACCACCGCAGCCCCGCAAAACCGCACCCGATATCCGCGATCTCCTATGGTCTTGCAAAGGTAGACATCTTCAAGATACATGAAAAACCTGTCGCTGAATCCTCCCACCTTTTTGAAAACATCAGAGCGAACCACGAAGAATGCCCCCGATACCCAGTCGGCATAGAACGAATCGCGGTGGTCAACATCAAGCATCCTGTACCGACGTGTAAAAGCATTGCGGGGAAACAACTGGCCGAAGATCGCATGGCCACCCGCGTCAAGGAGACTCGGGAAATGACGAACCGAGGGGTAGGTGGTCCCATCCGGATTCAATATTCTAGGTCCAACCAAAGCGCAGTCGCGATCGATCTCCAGCTCGCCGACAAGCTTTTCGATTGCGCCAGGTGACACTTCGATGTCGGGATTGCTAACGACGAAATAGCGCGCATTAGACCGGCTGAACCCAAGATTCGCCGCACGGCCATACCCTATATTCTTTCCCGGCCGCAATACCGAAACCTTGCCGCCCAAGTTTGCGGCAAATGCGCTTGAACCATCTTCAGACGCATTATCAACAATCCATACCTTTTCAATACCCTCCGCCAATAGTGAGCTAACGGCAGATTTGAGCTGGTCCCCGGCGTTGTAATTGACGACAACTGCCTCAATAAGACTCTCCACTAATCCATCATCCCGCTTCCAGCTTGGCCACTAGAGCCGAGACAGAGTCCTGCCATGATGGAAGTTCCTTCAACCCGCTTCCCCTAAGCGCAAAGTTGTCCAAAACAGAGAACCGCGGCCTCGGGGCCTTAAATCCTGTCAGTTCCGCAGTAGATATAGGGCTAATCCTGCCGGGATCTTCTCCTAGCTCCTCAAAAATGTGCCGCGCGATAGCGTACCATGAGGTCTGGCCAGAGTTTGACACGTGAAAAACACCGGAGTGGCCCCCTAGGTAAAGCTCCACCAAGGTTTCGACAAGATCTGAAACTACAGTGGGAGTGCCTATCTGATCGTCGACGAATCGGTGCACCCCACCCGATCGAGCAAGCCGAATAAGCGTCTTAGCCATATTTTGACCGAATTCACCCATAACCCAGGAAGTGCGCACGATAAGGTCCTCCGGTCTAACTTCCATTTCCCCCGCGAGTTTTGACGCTCCATAGACAGTCCTCGGCCCAACAGGATCCCATTCCCGATAAGGTCTCACTGATGAGCCGTCGAACACATAGTCGGTAGATAGATAGCAAACTCGGGCGCCAACCATGCCGGCGGCTTGAACAACGAATCTTGTGCCAAGTCCATTTACGGCAAATGCACGAGTCGGATCGTCTTCGCAAGCGTCCACTGCGGTCCACGCTGCCGCGTGAAAAATCCATTCCGGCTTCATCAAGTTCACGGCTTCGAGAACAGATTTTCGAGACGACAGGTCCAGCTCCTCGGAGGAAGGTGCATACACATCGTCGATTCCCTCCACATTGAGCAGCGCCGTAACTAACTCGCTGCCGACCTGACCCGAGCCCCCTGTGACCATGACCTTGAGAGCCACCAGACTATCTCCTTCCCCCTACAGGGAACTTTTTGCCCAAACTCTTCCTTCCACCACCGGAGCTTTCGCCTTGAGCGGCTCCCACCAGGAACGATTATCACGGTACCAGGCAATTGCGTCGAGCAGCCCATCTTCAAAGCCGACCGTGGGCGCCCAGCCTAACTCTCTGCGGATCTTGGACGAATCTAGCAAATACCTTCTGTCGTGGCTGGGCCTGTCCGGCACAATTGTCTTCAGGGAGAACGGCTTTGAAAGCCCAGTGAGTACGAGATCTGCAATCTCCTCGATAGTCTTTTCCACCCCAGTGCCCACATGGTAGGTGTCTCCGACCCGGCCCGATCGAATCACGGCCTCGATCGCGCTTGCATGATCCATGACATGGATCCATTCCCTCTTGTTCTGGGTTGAAGCGTAAAGCGGCAGTTCTTTGTCATCCAGTGCATTGGTCACAAAAAGGGGAATTACTTTTTCAGGAAATTGGTAACGCCCATAGTTGTTTGAACAATTGGTGATCGATATCGGTACGCCATAAGTGAGATGATAGGCGCGCACGGCATGGTCACCCCCTGCTTTTGAAGCGTTATAAGGAGTCCGCGGCAAGTATGGCGACGACTCTGTAAACGCGTCCGGAGAATCAAGCTCCAAATCTCCGTAAACCTCGCACGTAGAGACATGATGCAATCGTTCAATATCGCTATGTCTGCACGCCTCGAGAAGTCCTTGCGTTCCCATCACGTTTGTCTGGAAAAACCTCCCAGGATCCAGAATTGCCAAAGAATTGTGAGACTCAGCGGCAAAATTAACTACAACTTCAATTTTGTTTTCGTCAATTGCGGACTTCGCC
>DAHVOF010000118.1 GCA_027318945.1 Actinomycetota bacterium
CCGGGGGCAACGCAGTTGACATTTATATTGTGACGGGCCATCTCCCTGGCCAGCGACTTGGTGAAGGCGATGACTCCACCTTTTGAGGCTGCGTAAACGGTCTCTCCCAGGCTTCCTACGCGGCCTGCGTCACTCGAAACATTTACCACCCAGCCGCGCTTGCCGCTCTCTACAATGGGCGGAAGGAAGGTGTGGCACATGTTGATGTTTCCCATCAGGTTAAGCGCGACGACCTTGTCCATGAAGTCAGCCTCATTACTAAGAAATGGAGCTCCCACGTTCCATCCAGCCCCGTTTACAATGATGTCGCAAACGCCAAGATTCGTTTCCACCTGAGGCCTGAGGTCCTGAATGCTTTGGCGGCTCGTGACATCCACGGCAAACGCCTTAGCGACACCACCGGCCTTGCCTATTGCCCCAGCCGTCTTTTCCGCAGCGGTGAGGTTGATATCCACAACCGCCACCTCAGCTCCGGAATCCGCCATTACCATTGCGATCTGGCGAGAAATGCCAGATCCCGAGCCGGTGATGACCGCTCGATGCCCGCTTAGGTCAATGTTCATCTCTTCACCTTTCCGAAACAAACGCTCTTAGCCGCTGCGCCGCCTCATCAGAGACGTGCAGGGACTTCTGCTCAAATAACTCGCCAGTGTAACCATCGCTGGTTCCGTAACGATTTATGCACCGCTTGATAGCCGACTGTGCAGGCCCTGCAGCATCCATAAGCATCTTGGTCACCTCTGCGACGCGCAAATCCAGATCCTCGTCACTCGCGCTCCACTCTACGATTCCCATTCGCTGGGCCTCTAGTCCACCGATAAGCTCGCCAGTCAGAATCAGCCGCAGGGCAGCGCCTCTTCCAATTAGCCTTGTTAGTCGCTGGGTTCCTCCCCCGGCAGGAAGGAGTCCAATTCGAACCTCAGGCAAACCAATCCGCGCCGACGCAGCCGCAATCCGCAGGTCACAAGCGAGAGCCAGCTCCAGGCCACCTCCGGTAACCGCGCCAGTCAATACCGCAATGGTCGGCATGGGAAGCTGCTCCCAAGCAAAGTATGTATTTTGAATTCGCCTCGCAAAGGCATCGAGACGCGTGAAATCATTGGTTTCAAGGGCGGTCACCATCTCCTTGATGTCTCCACCCGCTGAAAAATGCTTTCCAGAGCCTCTCACAATCACGAGCGCAGGATTCTCCGTCTTGATCTCTCCCAGCACCTGATCAAAACTGTCGAGAAAGGTGTTGTCCACCGCATTTACAGGAGGACGGTCAAGAAGCAAAGTTGCCACATTGCTGTCCATATTGAGCTTGAGCATTCTTCCTACACCTCCCTCTTTGAATAATCATTCGGATCGATTGACTCCTCATTCAAAACGATACCAAAACAATTCCCAGATCGTAAAATCGGCAAAACATAAATTCAAAGCGCAATCCGACTTTAGACACTGCCGGCGTGTTCCTTCCTTGCAGCGATCAAGGTTAGACCTGGCAGCCATCCACGCCCGTGAGCTTTAATCCGCAGTTACCCGTTCCGCAAGTTGTTGGCGGAGCTGGAACCTCTTGACCTTTCCAGTTGCGGTCTTCGGAAGCTGCTCCACAAAGAAGATCTCCCTGGGCCGCTTGAAAGCAGCCATCCTCGATCGGCAGTGCTGCTCCAGGGAGACCGCATCGATAATCCTCCCAGACTTTGGAACGACAAATGCAACTGCTGTCTCTAGCCCTGTTATTGTCCGCGCACCAACGACGGCGGCCTCCAATACGTCGGGATGTTCTGTGATGGCAGACTCAACCTCTGCCGGAGAAACCCAGATGCCTCCTATCTTGATCATGTCGTTGTCCCGACCAAGAAAGTGGTAGTAGCCGTCCTGAGTTATGGTGTAAACGTCGCCGGTTCGAAGCCAATCGCCGATGAACGCCTTTTTTGCTGACTCGTAACGACACCAGTAGCCAGTGGCTATCGAATCTCCCTTGATGTGCAAGTATCCTGGCGACTCGGGGCCAGTGACTTCTAACCCATCGCCATCGATGAGCTTCACCTCATAACCGTCCACAGGCCTGCCGGAAGTTCCAGGATGCTCCTCACCAACCCTATTGCACATGAACATATGCAATGCCTCAGTCGAACCGACGCCATCAAGAACTGGAACATTGTAAATCTCCGTAAAACGCCTGTGAATCTCAGCAGGCAAAGCCTCGCCTGACACGACGACGAGGCGAAGTGACGACATCACCCCGGGCGGTACTTGATTGTCCATGATCGAGGCCAAAAGTCCCGGGCTTCCATAAAAAATAGTGGGCTTATATCTTTCAAGAGCTTCCGCCACTGATTTTGGGGTTGCCCAGGCGGGATTCAGAATGCTAGTTGCGCCCACGGAAAATGGAAATGTGAGCGAATTTCCAAGCCCGAAAGCAAAAAATAACTTGGCTGCAGAAAGGCACCGGTCTTCTGGCGTGATCTTGATCACCGAAGTCCCGTAATTGACCGCCGTAACCTCAAGAGCCTTCTGTCTATGCATCACGCCCTTGGGAGAGCCAGTCGTACCCGAACTATAGAGCCAGAAGCCTGGCGAGTCTGCACCGGTCCTGGCCGTCGGCGCCTCCCCAAAGTCGTCAAAATCAGCCCATGAATAGATTCCAATCTCAGTCTCACCACGAATGATCTTGCGCGTCTCTTCATCCGCATCGCCAACGATCACTGCCCGTTTCAGATCGACGGCGATCTTGCGGATGACTGGAAGCCACTTCGCATAGGCGGCGGACATCACGACCACGGCCGCCCTTGAATCATCGATCACAAAGCCCAGCTCTTCGCCATTCAGCATTGTTGAAAGAGGAATTGGGACGATGCCCGACCTCATGCTGCCAAGGAACCAAGCGGGGAACGCCATCTCGTCATTGATGACCAGCGCAACCCTTTCCTCTTGCCTGACCTGCAACACAGAAAGCGCGTGTTGCACCCGAAAAAGCTCACGCTGAACATCTGCGTAGGTGTAGATATCGCTTCCAGACTCCACTGCCACCCTTGCACCATTGCCGGCCTGAATATGACGACCGACAAGCCAGTTTGCAGCGTTGTAAAGCTCTTGCATGGACCTTCCTTTCCGGGTACCCGCACTTCTGCATCCAGGGGGCGTCTGAACCTTGAAAGCCTTGAACGTTGGGTATTGCGCCGTTAGTGAAAGCGTTGGAAAGATGGATCTTCAGCCGGCTCTAATTCAAGCCCCCCCGGCACTGATGATCCAGCGCATCGCGCCGCCACGCTGCCCCCTTGTTCAGCCGACAAATCGCACTCCTTGAAAAATTTCGACTAATCAGAAACGCTATAACTCGCAAAGGCCTTTACAAGTGCCAACATTACAGATCTTTTACCCGAAGTTCAAAACAGAAAAGCTATTAATTAGCCCAAATTACGTACAACTAACCTGCTAAACCCAGTTGTACGTATACGTAAGAATTTTTATGCTCAGTGGACCTTGTCTCATGGAGTGATACCCGAACGCTACTCCATCGCCCTTGGGAAATTT
>DAHVOF010000124.1 GCA_027318945.1 Actinomycetota bacterium
GCACTGTCAGGATCGCCAATCCATACCCAAATCCATGGCCCCTGTTCCACGACTGGGTAACTCTTCACACGAGCCGTTTTCGGAAATTTCACCTGACCTGGCACCGAAACGCAAGTTCCGGAGCAATCATACGTGAAGCCGTGATAGCCGCACTCAATCGTGTCACCTTTGACAAGACCAAGTGAAAGAGGATAGCGCCTGTGCACGCATCGATCCGCGAGCGCAACCAACGACCCCGACTCCCCCCGAAAAAATACAATCGGATCACCGCAGATAGTTCGCGCCAGGGGTCCAGAGACTACCTCCGTTCCCCAGCCGGCCACATACCACGCATTCGTTACAAACGGGTCCATACCAATCCCCCTCGGCGACACCCGAACCATATCCCCTACACCTGCGTCAGATTGTATCAACTCACGGAGTGATACTTCGTATACGAATTATCGTAATAAGGTAGCACCTGTCAATCAAATAATCAAGTCTCGTCGTCCGCGCGCCCGATTGGAATTGTTGATGGGATATGTTGTTCACTTAACCCAAATGGATATGCAGCGCGATACTTGTGCCCGTTTCTAGGAGACAGCAATGCAAACATTTCAGCTTTCCGCATCACCTGGCCACCTAATTAGACGTTTGCACCAGTTCAGCACATCACTTTGGGCGAACATAGTATCTGAGCAAATTACGTCTCCTCAGTTCGGAATCTTAAATTTTTTGGCCGATCATCCTGGATGCGACCAAACCACGCTTGGATCGTCCGTATTTCTTGATCGAGCATCCACCACGGAGATCGTTGGGAGGATGACTAAGAGAGGTCTTATCTCTAGAGTCAAGGATCCTAATGATATGCGGCGCTGGAACCTCACTCTCACAGAGCTTGGCTATCGTACTTACGAGGAACTGGCTCCACTGTCTCTTGTGCAAAACAACTGCCTTGTCGAAGCTCTAGGCAAAACAGACCAACAGCAGTTTCTTCGTTACCTTCAAGAAATCCTCAACGTAGACCCAGCCCTGAGAATCACAGACCAGGTGCGTCCGCCGCTGAATGATGGCTCAAAGCTACCAAGCACAGAAACTTAATTAGTCGAGCTCGACTAAGCGGTAAGGCCAGCCTGCCCGCTCATAGAAATTCGCTGTCTTGCCTCGACTATCCCCAATCCAGTGGACAAGTCCAGGAACCCACAGATTTCGGCTTTATGGGCCGCGAAGAGACCGTGCCGCGAGATCCTGGGTCTCCTTGTAAACCATGCCAAGCGAAAAAGATTTTCGGGCCCTTGCAAGACCATTCCATAGTGTTGGTGGCCTACAAACTGGCCCAGAGACCGCTCAAAATCCGATGCGTTGAAGAAAACTTTTCTGAAACTCCTGCATCCCCGACAGTTCTAGAACGCGTGATCTTTTCGCCAAACTGATAGCTACCCGACGTTCGGCCCGTGAAAGAAGGGCGAGGCGAGCACCCACTCCCGCAGCATTGCCAACCTGTAAAAACTTTCCGATCGGCAGATTCGGGAACATGCCAATGACGCATGCGCTTTCGAGGTCAATGTACGCGCCGAACGCGCCAGCGACAACGACACGGTCTATGTCCCGCTCATCGACATTTCCGACTTTCAGTAGCAGGTCGATGCTCCCTCTAATCGCCGCCTTGGCCAGCTGAACTGCACGTATGTCATCCTGTGTTAACACCAGGTCAGGGTCCGCCAATTTTACGGCGCGTCCACCTGCCAATTCAACGGTCGCCACCCCTGCCGCCGATATACGTCCCCTTCGGTCGATGGCGCCCGAGCGGACCAGTGAAGCTACAGCGTCAAGAACTCCGGAACCGCACAAGCCGACCGGCGTCACGTCACCGATGGTTTTAAGGAGAAAGCCTCCCCGCCCATCCTCTTTTACACGTTCTACCGCGCCGTCGCCGGCACGCATGCCGCACGATATGTGGCCACCCTCGAGCGCCGGACCCGATGGAGTCGAAATCGATATGATCTCGTCCTGCTCACGCAAAAGCGAAATTTCAGTGTTGGTTCCAATGTCCAAGATCATCGAAACTCCGCCGCCGTGATAGTGGCGGGTTGCGAGCAAAGCCGCGACATGGTCGCCTCCGACGTAACCACCTATTCCAGGCAGAAGATGCATCTTGCACCCCGGAGCTACGCCCAGACTGAGCTCGCCTGTCGGCAAATCAAGCGCGTCGCTAACGGCTGCAACAAAAGGCGCGGACCCGAGAGCACCGACTGGCAACCCCAGGAACAGATGGTGCATGGCGGTATTTCCGCAAATGACGATATCGGCAATGTTTTCGGCATCAACCTTCGCTGACGTGCAAAGCGCCTCAACAAGCATCGCGAGTGTTTGGCGGGCTGCCCTCACTAGATTCCCATGCCCAGTTTTTGAGCGGGTCGCGTAGGTCAACCTTGTAACGACATCAGCCCCAAACCCTGCCTGAAGATTTTCCATTCCACGACCTGCGAGAAGTCGGCCAGTGGACAAGTCAAGTAGATATCCCGCTACGTTGGTGGTTCCAAAATCAACTGCTAGACCGAGCGGAGATGCCCCAGGCGCAGCAAAACCAACCAGACTACGGTCCTCAGACAACAACGCCGTTCCACACCAGTTGTTGCGCCTAAATGCCGAAGGCAGATATGCCAGAACTCCGAGACCGATAGCGCCCAGCTTCTCGCCGGAAAGATCCAGCGCACCTGCCAGGCGCTCAGCGTCAGCTCGACGATCCTCAAGAGAGGGCGGCTCCATATTTACGGCCACCGCGCGTACCGACGGGGCCAGTTCTACCGGCACCTCAGCACTGGCGACGTCTGTTCGATCCGGCATGGAAAGCGACCTTGCGGAAAGTCCAACGGTCATCGCCGACATCGGGCGAAGCCGACAGGCCCGCTGCAGTTCGGAATCTCCTTCGCCTTCAAACTCCCCCTCGATCACCTGAACGTAACAGCTCCGGCAGGTGCCTCGACCGCCACACGCTGCCACCAAGCGGATTCCGGCACGCCTGGCGCTTTCCAGGATCGTCTCGCCAGCAATGGCCTCGACAGGTATCCCGGGGGGTTCAAATGTCAATACATGTCCGCCGCCGACGTGCTCATCCTTCGCACTAGCGCGTGGTACTGCCATTTTGCCCACCTTGAAGCCCTTCGTAATCACGAAGGGTCCTCGAGAAACAGCGAGATCCGCTTCTGCAGGTTGTGCACCGCAGGCTCTCACGCCATTTTGGAATGCCCGCTCCGATCGCTACAACAAAGTCGAGCACACGGCCAGGTCTGACCATGCCAGCTCTCGTCACAGAAAATCCAGCCTCGTCTCCACCCGCTAGACGAAGAACATCGTTCTGGCAGTCGAGAGGAAATCCGGTATCTCCAGGCGACAAGGGCCGGCCCAAACAAAAACCCCCAGCTCTTGCCTCTTCTCGCAACTTTCGCAACACCTGTTTACTTAGACAAAACAGCGCATGATTTACGAATCCGTCCATGACCAGAGCAAGCCGGTATTGCTTGGAACTAAATAGCTCAGATATTCGCCTTTCCGCCCCAACTCCAATGCCGCACAAACCCGCAACCAGGTTGCAAGCGCCGGTCATAAATTCGTCCGCAGAAACCAACGGAAGTCGGGTGCCCTCTTCGAGCACGACACCACCGGAATCGACAGATTCCAGCGCCCAATACCTCCAAATGGCGACTGGCTCCAGCAGTCGTTCATCCCTCAAGATATCAAGAGCCTTCCCCGCCATGGCCAACAGTGGCTCAGGAGTGTTCCCGGGCCGTCGCTGCAGCTCATCTAAGAGCCAGTGCCCCGGAAGCTCTAAGGTGCGCGTCGAGCCGGCCTCACCCTGCACAATCGACATCAGAGTTGTGGCCGATAGTCCGCCGACTCCATCAGCGAGATCTCGTCTAGTGTCGTTTCTTTTTCCGGTCTCAAGATGTTCCTTCCAATTATCACTGCAGTGACTTTTCGCAGCGCTGCCAAATCGTCAAACGGAGACTCCGGCAGCACGACTAATTCGGCCAGCGCTCCCTTCACTGGCCCAGCTGGCTCTTCGTCCCAAAGCCTGCGCGGTGTCGAGGTGGCTGACGCTAACGCTGTCTGCATGCTCAACCCGGCCCGTATTAGAAACTCGATTTCGTCTATGAGGCTAGAGCCATGCGGAACGCCATGACTACCCGCATCAGAACCGCACACTA
>DAHVOF010000146.1 GCA_027318945.1 Actinomycetota bacterium
CCGGGTATTCCGGCTACGACGCTGGCAAAAATAAGCACAGACATGCCCTGGCCGATTCCCCGAATAGTGATCAGCTCAGCCAGCCACATGACGAATGCTGTACCAGCCGTTTGCGTTACAACAATGAAAAGCACTCGCGGCACCGTGAAATTCGGAATGAGGTCCACGCTCTGACCCGATGGAAGAATGCCTGCGCCACCATTGTGAAAAACGAATGCAAGTCCTGTCGACTGCATGACTGCCAGAGCGACCGTAAAGTACCGGGTCGTCTGAGTAATTTTCTTCTGACCTACCGCTCCCTGATCGCGCCACTCCGCCAATTTTGGAATGACCGAAGTTAAAAGCTGAATGATAATGGACGCCGTAATATACGGCATGATACCTAGTCCGAACACGGCGAAACGAGTCAGAGCGCCACCGGAAAACAGGTTCAGGAATCCAAGTACCCCCCCTACGCCGCTGGTGCCGGTTTCAAACTGCCTCAATGCATTGAAATCAATCCCGGGAGCGGGCACATTGGAACCAAGCTGGTAAAGAGCTATCACAAGAATTGTGAAGAGCACCTTGTTCCGCAATTCCCTGACTTTGAAGATATTAGCTAATGACCCAAACACAAATTACCGCCAGTCCATCTCACCCGAAAGCCGCGAGAAAGCCGTTTCTCGCGGTGGCTTAATCATGAAGCAACTTCACACTAGTTCAACAGCGAGCAAATTTCGAATGCACTGCCGCGGTTATGGCGACAACGGGCGGCCAAAATCAAGCCAACCTCCTGCTCACGCACAGCGCTCCGCCTACCTGTTGGTTATCGCGTTTCCCTTTGCGGGCGGGCGGCCGTTGCCGAACGGGAGGTCGAGTTTTATGGCTGATCCGCCCTTCGCCAATATTGCTGACCTCGCCGATTCGGAGAACCCGTGAGCAGATACTGTCACTCCCGAATCGAGCGATCCACTCCCGAGCACCTTGACGAGGCCCTTCTTCGAAACCAGACCGTAGGCCTTCATCACCTCGTCATCGATTACCACGATTCCCCGCGCGGCGAGTGCTTGGATATCGTCGAGGTTCACAACGTTGTACTCGACGCGAAATGGATTCTTGAAACCTTTGAGCTTCGGAATACGCTGGACAAGAGGGAGCTGGCCACCTTCGAAGCCAGCAGGAATCGTGTCACGCGCTCCCTGGCCCTTGGTTCCCCTGCCGGCGGTTTTTCCGCCCCTGCCGGCGGTGCCTCTCGCCACGCGCTTCTCACGCTTTGTCGCTCCGGCAGCCGGAGCGAGATCATGCAGCTTTATCATCTTTACGCCTCTTTTTCCTCAACTGATACGAGGTGGCTGACTTTAGCTATCATCCCTCTAATCTCGGGACGATCAGCGTGTACACGAGTCTTTCCGATTCGGCCAAGCCCCAACGCCCTGAGCGTGCCTTTGTGCTTGGGTTTGGTCCCTATAGACGATCGAATTTGTTGAACTATCAACTGCTGCTCAGCCATCAACCAACCCCCCCGCCATGTGCGCCTGACTTCGACTCGTTATATGCATTGAGAATCCCTCGCGGAATAATCTCGTCCGCTGGCTTGCCCCGAAGCTCCGCGATCTCGTCGGGTCGCTTCAGGCTCTTCAATCCTGCGATGGTGGCATGTGCAACATTGATCCCGTTGGAGGAGCCCAGGCTCTTCGCAAGAATATCGTGAATTCCAGCCATCTCGAGGATCGCTCTGGCGGCACCACCAGCGATAACACCGGTTCCGGGAGCGGCAGGCTTGAGCAGCACACGCCCGGCACCAGCCTGGCCGATGGTTGGGTGCGTTATGGTCGATCCCGCGAGCGGAACGTCGAAAAGGTTCTTCTTTGCCTCCTCGATTCCTTTTTGTACCGCCAGACCGGCCTCTTTCGCCTTGCCATATCCCAGGCCGACCTTGCCGTGCCCATCTCCGATAACCATGAGAGCAGTGAAAGAAAACCTGCGTCCGCCCTTGACAACCTTTGCAACACGGTTGACCTTTATCGTCCGCTCTTCGAATCCAGTCTCAGCCATCGTTAGAACTCCAATCCGCCAGCTCGGGCGCTATCTGCCAGCGCAGCCACCCTGCCGTGATACTTAAATCCGCCTCGGTCGAAAACGACGACCGAAATTCCCTTCTCCTTGGCCCGAGATGCCAACAACTCCCCGACCTTCCGGGCTGCTTCGATGTTGCCAGTAGCCTTGCCTTTGAACTCGCTCTCAACGGTAGAAGCCGCGGCGATAGTCTTGCTAGCGGAATCGTCGATCAACTGGGCAACAATATGCTTGTTGGATCGGAACACCGCCAGCCGCGGCCTGGCAGCCGAACCCGCCACGAGCCGCCGAACTCTAAAATGACGCTTCTGCCTGAGCGCCTGTGAGCTTTGGGTTGACATCTAGAACTTTCCTTCCAATACCACTTGCTAGTACCACGCCTTAGTCGATCTGCGAAACACCCTTTGATGACCCATCACTTGCCTGACTTGCCAGCCTTGCGGAGTACCTTTTCGCCGAGATACCGCACTCCCTTGCCCTTGTAAGGCTCAGGCTTGCGAATCTTCCGAATGTTAGCCGCCACCTGGCCGACTAGCTCCTTGTCGATGCCCTTAACGCTGATTCTCGTAGGCTGGGGCGTTTCAAATGTCACCCCATCCGGGGCGGGAACCACAACAGGGTGGGAGAACCCCAACGCCAGCTCAAGCTGAGTCGGGGACTTCGCAGCCGCCCTGTATCCCACGCCGACTATCTCCAACTCCTTGTTGAAGCCTTCGGTGACTCCGACAACCATATTTGAAACCAACGTCCTGCAAAGACCATGAAGAGCACGATTGCGCCGCTCATCGTTGGGACGTTCCACAACGATCGCCTCGCCATCCTTTCTCAACATGATCTCGGACGGGAAAGTACGCACCAGCGATCCCTTT
>DAHVOF010000151.1 GCA_027318945.1 Actinomycetota bacterium
ATGCGGTATTCTGGACTTGGGCGCCTCCGTCTGAAACGAAAATTCGCTACCTTACAACCAGCCAGCAGGTCACAGGTTCAAGTTCTGGAGTGCCCACCATGTGAGGCCTACCGACGGGCCACCAAAATCTCACCAACGAGCAGAAAGGTATGTTATGGAAACGGCTTATTGGTTGCGCGCAGTTGAAGTGTTTAACTCCATCGCCTGAACAACGAGCGCCTTGAAGTATTCCTCATCAACAGCGTCATCGGCATGGAAATCAATTGCGCGAACAGTCTTGCTGTCTAGTCGAGTATTAAACAGCATTGATGGATCCTTCATGAGCGTACCTTTAGGGAACGTTAGCCGCACGGCGTGCTTGAGCGTATTCGCCATGCACACAATTCCGTTGTGAGACCAGACGGGGATTCCCGCGGGATTGCTCGGCTTTTTCCATTTCACTTCTTCTACTAATGCTGGGTCTGCTGACTGGATCAATGCCCGTAGCCGTGACAGCATTTCGCCTCGCCAGTCATGTGTAGTTTCGATTATGGCGTCTATCTGGTCAGACGCAGATCGATGATCCGGAGATGCGACGGCTTTTGATGTGTTCCTTACTGGCATACCAATACTTTCTAGCTCTTGCAACTTTCATTTGGGCCATCAATCATGTGTTTTCCAGAATTAGCGCCGTCGCTTCCACATGCCAGGGCGTAACCACATGAAAATGGATTACCTCTGGCTGATTCTCGCAGGAATTCTACCATGATTGACGGTTACGGGATTGTGGCCGATAAAGGAGATCGGCGCGTCATAGTCAGCTAATTGCGCACATGCACTTCGTTGGCACGACTGGGGGAACTAGCCTTCGGGAGATATAACCGATCACGCCATCGCGATTTCGCCGTGACGTCTAAGAGGCGTTTTCGATGCCTACCTATGCAGAATGGGAGATTATCGACTGGCTGTGTATGCAGAAATTTGTGGTCGCACGGTCTCTGGGATTGACGTGCCAGCTCCAACTTTCAGAGTTGTAGTCCTGATCGGAGAGGAGCTTCATTACTCCTGGGCCAGGTTGAGGGATGGGCTTGTGGCCACCATAAGTTCACGAATCGCGAGGGAGGTTAACGTGAGCCGATCTCCTTTATTCTTTGAAGCAGCGTCAATCAGTGAGACAATCTTGGCGAAGTTGCGGGCCCTCGTGGATTCCCAGGTATCGAAAGCTTCGGTTGGTCCAGTCTTAGTGCTGGGGGAAATAAGCGCTCTGCACTCGTTTCGTCGCCACTCTCTTAGATCGGCTTTCAAACCGCTGATCTGCCATGCAGTCCATCGATTTTCTACATGCACGCTGTTCATTAGCTGAATAATTTCAGAGATGTGGGATCGGCGGTCAATTTCAACCAGTATCCGTGAAACCGTTTCTGGCTTCGCCCCCTCAATGCGCGCGGTGTGAATCGCTTCGACGATACCTGGAGTCATCGCGACAGACCGAAGCTTACGCGTAAATTCTTCGGGAAAAGTTCCAGCGATTCGTCCAGCTAACGCGTCGTCAAATCTGCTCGCTAGTTCGTCCAAGTTGTTTTGGTTGGAATTGAAGGATGATATCGATTCAATGTCATCTTTAGTTAATATTTCGAGGTTGTCTACCTCTTGGATTCTTGCGATATAGGCACGGGCCACGCTGTCCACGATCGAAACGATCTGCTTATGGACAGTTAAAATATCGTCCTCATTGACCTCGGCGCTTAGGGCGTCCAAGTCCTTCCACAGCCGCGTTGCACCGCTGACTTCACAAGCGATCCAGAACGCTTTGGCAACGTCGTTGGGTCCGAGGTCAAGCTCCTCCGCGATTTCGTGCGCCCATACAACACCCATCCGGTTGATCAGCTCGGTGGCTAGATTCGTTGCAACCAGGTCATTGTACAGCGGGTGTTTCCGCATGAGAGAAGCGAAACGCACCGATATTGACGGTGGAAAGTAATCATGCGCTATTTGAATAAGAGCGGGGCCTACTATTTGCGAGTCGCTTTTAAGCGAGCTAGCGAGAAATGAAATCGCGTAGGACTGGAGGACCGCAAGTTCGGGCCGCGTTAGCCCGGCCTGAGCCGTTCTGCGTTTTGAGAACTCCTCTTCGTCGGGAAGGAAGTCGATGACCCGGTCGAAGTGGTTGGACGCTTCCCAGCTTTCAATTAGCGCTTCGCACGCATCGAGATGCTGTGAGGTTGCTTCCAGCCCACGGTCAAGTGCCACAATCTCATTCTCGACCTGCGTCAAAACCTTGCGAACGGCTTCGCTGGTCACGGCGACCAAGAGCCGGTTCCTTTCCTCTTTGTCCAACGCACCTTCGGCAATTGCCAAGTCGAGCAGGATCTTGAGGTTGACTTCGTAGTCGGACATTGCGACACCGCCAGCATTATCGATGAAGTCGGTGTCGATCCGGCCGCCTCGCCGCGAGTAACGGATGCGCCCGCGCTGGCTAACTGCTAGATTTGCTCCCTCTGCTATAACTCGGGCCCTGATTTTATCCGCTGAAATCCTTACCGCATCGTTCGCGCTGTCAGACACGTCTTCGTCAGACTCGTCTTTGTCTTTAACGTAGGTGCCAATGCCTCCGAACCAAATCAAATCCGCTGGCGCAGCTAGGATTGCCGATATCAGTTCCAACGGCGTTGCCGATTTTTGCTGGAGTCCAAGTGCGTCGCTAGCCTGCGGGCTCAAAGGAATCTGCTTTGAGCTCCTTGGCCAAACGCCACCTCCAATTGAAATCTTTTCTTGATCGTAATCAGCCCAAGAGGAAGCCGAGAGACTCGCAATCCGGCTTCTTTCTGCGAATGAGCTGCTCGGCTCGGGATCAGGGTCCATGAATATGTGACGGTGGTCAAAGGCGGCAAGAAGTTTGATCTGATCGCTTTGGAGCATGCCGTTTCCGAAGATGTCCCCGGACATGTCGCCTACACCTACGACCCGACACGGCTCGGTGGCGATATCTATTCCCAGGTTTCTGAAGTGCCGGCGAACTGCGATCCAGGCGCCTCTTGCCGTTATGGCAAGCTCCTTGTGGTCGTATCCGTTTGATCCACCGGACGCGAAGGCATCGCCGAGCCAGTAGCCATGCTCGAGGCTGACCTCGTTCGCGAGGTCGGAAAAACTGCCCGTTCCTTTGTCTGCAGCGACAACCAGATAGTGATCATCTCCGTCGTAGGCAACAATGCCCTCTGGCGTGACCGTAGAGCCATCCACGACGTTATCAGTTATGTCCAAAAGAGAGCTTATGAACGTCCTGTACGCATTTCTGATCTGCTGCTGGGAAGGTGAGGTGGAGTTGTTGACCACAAACCCGCCTTTGGCGCCCGTGGGCACTATCACGGCGTTCTTCTTTACCTGGGCGAGAGCGAGGTCATAGATCTCGGTGCGAAAGTCGTCCATCCGGTCGCTCCAGCGAATTCCTCCCCTGGCAATCTTGTTTGCTCTTAGGTGAATTCCCACCACATCCATTCCGACTACGAATGTTTCGAACATGGAATGGGGGAGGAGAGAGCTTTTAGGAGAGGGTGCGAACTTGAGGACAATAGTGCTGGAGGCATCAAGGAGTGACCGGCCGGAAAAGACGTTGGTCCTCACTGTGTCGTCGATCAGTTCGAGGAAGCCACGGAGGATCTGATCGTCGGCGAAACTGCTAACGGATTGGAGCAACTCGTTCGCCCTCACTCGGCTGCGCTCCAGCGCTTCGTCCCTGGGGCTGATAATCGGGTTGAATTTTGCGTCGAAGTGGGCAATGAGAGCGCTTGTTATCAGTGGGAATTGAAATAGAACCTGGTCGAGCTGCTCTTCGGGAAACGCCGCACTCAACTGCAGACGGTAGCGCCGGTAGGCGCGAAGCAGACTTATTTGGCGCCAAGGCAGCTTCGCTGAGACGGTGAGACGATTCAACAGGTCGATTTCGCTGAGGTTCATGTCCACCGCAGCTAGTGCGTCCGCGATTCTTTGTCCGTCGTCGGCTAAATCGAAAGCGAGTGGAACCTCCTCCTGGCTGGACCATCGGAGTTCAAGGTCATCAAGATGAATTGCGCGCCCCATGTCGCCATCAGCTGCGAACTGAGAGGGAACATCTTCTACTACCGCGAAGCCAAAACTGTCCAGCACATGGACCAGGCGGCTGAGCTCGGCACCTTTGAAGCCGAAGCGCTTGAGTCGAATGGTCCCAGGCACGTTCGTCTTAATAGGCGCGAATACCAGGCGATGGGCCGAATCAGGATTCGCTAGGATCGTCACACTCACGCCCGGGAGCCCGCTCTCGTCGGTAAGGCGACCCGACCTGGAATTGGCCGCTTCGATCAGGGTCACCTGCTGATAATCGAATGCCGCGTCATCTGGCGAATATTGCTCGAGGTATCCTGAGCTGATCCTGTCGAGAAATTTTCTCAAGGAAGGCGAATTCGGATCCATATCCAGCAGGGTCGCAAGCTGCGTAAGCCAGTGCGGATTTATGGCACTTTGCGTCACCTCAAAAGACCATGGGCGATGAAGGCGCACACTGCGCATGGAAGATCTCTGAAGAAAAGGGCTCGGGTTTTACTGCATAGACATACGCGAACGAGGTCACTCTTTGATGGCTCTCCCTATTTCAATCCGACATGAGGATTCTATCAAATCAACCTTGACGTGCTCGCTGCGCGCGCGAGATCGCGGTCCTGTTTACTAAACGGGTTTGAATGGAAAGCTTCAAGCTCAAATGCGCTAAAGCCAAGGCGAAGTGATAAGAAATGTTTCTGACATGTTAAATCTTGCTCTCTAACTGGTATTACTTGGAAAAGGAAAGCACAGCTCCAATAGAGTATGCCGATGAAATGTTCTGCCGCGTTGTAGTAATTTGGCGAATTGCGCCTAACCCGAACTTGGCCCTCTCGGAAGTTCTTGGCTTGAATTTTGATAGTCGTTCCCAGGGTTAGGGCGGTGCGTCGAAGGCTCTGCGGCTGATGGAAGTGGGCTCGAAAGGTTGGATCATGCATTTCAATACCGGAGATACCGCATGGGTGCTCGCAAGCAGTGCGCTGGTTCTATTCATGACTCCAGGCCTCGCCTTTTTTTACGGGGGCATGGTCAGGTCAAAGAACGTGCTTGGAATGTTGATGCAGAATTACGTAACAATGGGTGTAGTCAGCCTGCTCTGGGTCTTTGTCACGTACAGCCTTGCTTTCGGCCCCGATTGGGGCGGCTACGGAATAATAGGAACACTGCATTTCTTTGGTCTTGCTCACATGAGTCAGCAAGTGCCAGGTTTCGTGGGGCCGAAAGCTCAAACGATTCCACCGATCGTGTTTGTGATCTTTCAAATGATGTTTGCGATAATAACGCCCGCGATC
>DAHVOF010000161.1 GCA_027318945.1 Actinomycetota bacterium
GCGAGCATTTGATCAAGCACGCGATACTTACTGGACACTTCATTCTAAAGTCAGGTGCGGAGAGCAACTGGTTCATTGACGCAAAAAAGACCGTCTGTTCAGCGGACGGCATGCTTATGGTAGCTAATGCAATCTGCCGCGTCCTTCCCAAGGAAGCCACAGCCATTGGCGGCTTGACAATGGGGGCTGATCCGATCGCATTTTCCGCCGCGGCAGTTAGCGCCGCGCTTGGAAATCCCCTGAGGAGCTTCTCCGTGAGGAAGCAGGTCAAAGATCATGGTGGTGGAGGCAGAATTGCTGGCATGCTGCTCGCAGGTGATCGCGCGGTCATAACGGAGGATACGGTTACGAGAGGCACTTCAATGCTTGAGGCAGTGACTGAGGTTCGCGGCGCCGGCGCTGAAGTCATTCTTGCGGTGGCGCTCGTCGACAGGGGGGGAAGCGCGGAACGGCTGCTTGGGGCAATGGGTGTTGAATTCAAGGCGATCTTCAGCGCTAACGAACTCGGATTCGACTATGAGGGCGGCCTTACCTAACGAAGCCTTTTAGATTGCTAGGATCTCTCGCGCAGCTTTAACAATCTGTTCGGTTCCAATCTTGACAGCCTGCTCTATTGCTGAGGAAAATCCGAGTAGCGGGATGTCGGGACTCGCCAGTCTTTTCACCGGAGCATCGAGGGCCCAAAAGGCGTGCTCTGAGATGATTGCCGCTATTTCGGCTCCTGCCCCAAAAGAGATGTTGTCTTCGTGAACTATCAATACGCGAGAGCATCGAGTTGCGGAGTCGAGAATTGTGGCGCGATCCAGTGGCGAGATTGTCCTCAGATCAACCACCTCTATCTCGGCCTCGTCCTGCAGAGTTTCAGCGGCGGCCAAGGCGTAGTGGCGGTGCAGTCCATAAGTAATTATTGTGAGGTCCCTTCCAGGCCGCACAATTTCGGCCCTGCCTATCGGGACTTGGTAATCAGGCTCAGGGATTGGCCCTGAAATGAGGCGATAAGCTTTCTTGTGCTCGAGAAACAGAACAGGATCTGGGTCGAGGTGGGCAGAGTTGAGCAGGCCAACCACATCCTTTGGAGTGCTCGGCACGACGACCTTTAGCCCAGGTATGTGTGCGAAGAGCGCCTCTATTGCCTGCGAGTGATAGAGCGCTCCGTGAACCCCTCCTCCCCACGGTGTTCGGATAATCATTGGCACGTGCCAGCCTCCATCCGAACGGTAGTAAGCTTTTGCCGCTTCTGAGACGATCTGGTCGAAAGCGGAATGTATGAAATCAGCGAACTGGATCTCAACTATTGGTCTCTTGCCCATGAACGCCAGGCCGATACCGAATCCCGCCAAACTCGATTCTGCGAGCGGTGTGTCAAGAACGCGTTCGGGGTACTTTTCCCAAAGGCCGTCAGTCGCCCTGAAAACCCCGCCTTTTCTCCCTACATCCTCGCCAAGGATGATAGAAGAGGGATCTGTCTCCAGAATGTGGCCGAGACCACCTCTCAGCGCCTCGATCACGGTTCCGGACTTGGTGGATTTGAAATTGGGTTTTTCGAATCGCGCCGGAGTCTTGTGTTCTATTACCTTTGCGTAAACGTGCGTCGCAATGGAATCTGGAGTAGGGTCTGCGACCTCCTGTGCGAGCGATGCCTGGGTATTGATCGCCTTTATCAGGCGATCTTTCAACTGGAGCAGCTCGAAATCGGAGGCGACCCCCTGTTTGGTCAGGTACTCTCCAAATTTGGTAAGCGGATCGCGGGCTTTGGCGGCTTCAACCTCTTCGCGCGACCGGTAATTCCGGTCATCGTCATCGGAGGTGTGGGGATCGAAGCGGTATGCCATCGCTTCGATAAAAGTTGCTCCCCCTCCATCCCTGGCTTTGTCTACTGCGTGCTTGACCGCTCTGTACACTGCGAGGGGGTTGTTTCCGTCGACGCGAACGCCTTCGATGTTATAGGCCGCCGCCTTCTTGTAAAGTTCAGTGACGGCGGACTCCATGGCTAGCGGGACTGAAATTGCGTATCCATTGTTTTCGCAGATGAAAACCACAGGGAGATGATGAATGCCGGCGAAATTGAGAGCCTCGTGAAAGTCACCTTTTGAAGTGGCGCCATCTCCGAAACTGCATATCGCCACTTCCTTCGAGCCGTCCATTTTCAAGCCGTAGGCGATCCCGGCGGCATGGGGAAGCTGCGTCGCGATCGGCGAGGAGCCAGTCACGACCCTGGCCCTTGGCAGGGACCAATGGTTTGGCATCTGGCGGCCGCCGGAGTTCGGATCTTCGGCTTTTCCGAAAATTCCCAGTAAAGCTTCGTACGGCGTCATGCCTAAGCCGAGTAAAAGACCGAGGTCGCGGTAGTAGGGAAGAACCCAGTCCTCTCCAGGCTTTATTGCCTTGGTGATTCCAGCATGAATGCCCTCGTGGCCAGCACTGGAGATCGAGAACGAAGCCTTCCCCATGCGGTTGAGCGTCCAAATCTTCTGATCGACCAGTCTGCTGGTGAGCATGATCTCGTACATGTCCCGGACGTCTTTGTCGGTCAGCCCCAGCTCTCTGTGATTCTGAAATGGAGATTCATCTGGAGTAATTGCTGCGGTTTTGTTTGGGTCCGATTGATTTTTTACTTGGCCCTTGTCGTTACCCGGCCGCGGGATCAACTTCTTCTCCCGATGTTTTCGAGTCCACCAGAATAACGACATACCCAAACCTTAAAGATTTCAAGCCATTCTTTCACTGATTGTGCGTGACTGCCCAATTTTCATAAAAATTTTCTGGCCCACGCCGAATTATCTGTTCGAGCATGAGACTGTATAGACTTTCTGTAATAACCCAGAAGATTTTACATGTTTGTGTTTTTGTATAGGCGGCACCAGCCAAGTCTTTTGCCGCAAGTTGGGTAGGATCAGCGAATATGGCGACACCAAACGTTTCTCATTCAGTCACTATTAGAGCGGAGATATCGCATCGTCCAGGAGCTCTTGGACGTTTAACCACGGCAATCGGAGAAGCCGGTGGCAATATTCTCGGCTTGGATCTTATTGAGGTGTTCAATGACCTCATTATCAGAGATATCACCGTGTTGGCGACTGACGAGGATCACGTTCTGAAGATTAGAGCTGCTTGCGAAGCAGTGGAGGGCGTTCATATTCGCAGCGTGCTAGATCGGGTGTTTAGGCTTCATTTGGGTGGAAAGATCGAGGTTCGTGGGAAGAACCCCATTCATGACAGGGACGATCTTTCGATGGCGTACACTCCAGGGGTTGCTCGCGTGTGCATGGAGATCGTTGACAAGCCTGTCCAGGTTCACACCTACACCATCAAAGCGAATACGGTGGCAATCGTGAGTGACGGCACCGCCGTGTTGGGCCTTGGCAACATTGGTCCCCACGCTGCGATGCCGGTAATGGAGGGCAAAGCGCAGTTATTCAAGGAGTTTGCCGGAATTGATGGATTTCCAATCTGTTTGGCGGTGAACTCCACTGAGGAGCTTATTGAATCCATAACGAGGCTGGAACCAACCTTTGGCGGAATAAACCTGGAGGACATTGCCGCACCTCGATGTTTCGAGGTGGAAGAGGCGCTCCGATCGAGGCTTGACATACCTGTGTTCCACGACGACCAGCATGGAACGGCTGTAGTCGTTCTTGCCGCTCTCCGGAACGCCCTAAAGGTGGTCGACAAACGCATGACGGATCTGAGGGTCGTGATCATGGGGGCAGGCGCCGCTGGCGTGGCAATTGCGAAAATTCTTTTCAATGCTGGAGTTCCCGACGTGATCGTAACGGATCGGAGGGGTGCAATCTACCAGGGGCGCGACGGCGACACTAATATGAAAGCTTGGCTTGGCGACAATACAAATCCCTATCGGTTGAAGGGCTCTGTATCCGACGCCATGGTCGGAGCAGATGTCTTTGTCGGGGTTTCTGGTCCAGGTTTGATAACGAGGCAGGATGTCTTGGCAATGGGCTCCAAGCCTGTTGTATTTGCGCTTGCCAATCCGACTCCGGAGATAATGCCGGAGGAGATCGAAGGTATCGCATCCGTGATTGCTACGGGGCGAAGCGATTATCCCAACCAGATCAACAACGTGCTCTGCTTTCCAGGGATTTTCCGGGGCGCTCTTGATGCTGGGGCGATGGCTATCACTGAATCCATGAAGCTTGCTGCGGCGAACGCCATTGCGAATGCGGTTCCAGAAGATGAGATCCTTCCGAGTTACATCGTCCCCTCGGTCTTCAACAAGTCTGTGGTCTCTCTGGTCGCCAGTGCCGTGGCAGACGCCGCGAGAGCGGATGGGGTGATTCGTCACTCGCTAAACGAATAGCGGAGACCGCTTTTGAAAGCGCGCTTGTTCATGGGGTGCCGGTAATCATTCTTGAGCAGGTAACCTGTATTTAACGAATAGCTGCACAGTGCAGCCATCTGTGATCGTCTTTTGTTCCGTTCGTATATCGCGGTCAAAGAGTTATCTTCGAGGCGAACTCAGATCGCAAAGTCGCTACTTAGCGCAAACGGAATATAAGGAAATCATGACATCAACTTTCGCGTCCCTTGGCGTGGATCGCCGTATAATAACGGGTCTGAACAGCCAGGGAATAGTCGAGCCACTCCCGATTCAATCACTTACTCTCAAAGATGCGCTCCAGGGTAGAGACATCTGCGGCAAGGCCGACACCGGTTGCGGAAAGACTTTGGCGTTTGGAATTGCTCTGCTCCAGCAGACTGAAAAAGGCCAGCCAAAAAATCCCCGTTCTCTGGTCTTGGTGCCCACTCGAGAACTCGCGGTCCAGGTTCGAGATGTTTTGGCGTCTGTCGCGGGACCGAGGGACGTGAGGGTATCGGTTGCGTACGGTGGCGTAAGCATCCAATCCCAGATAAAGGCTCTCAAGAATGGAGTAGACATTCTGGTCGCAACCCCGGGCCGCTTGATCGATCTTGTGAACCGGAGAGCTGTACATCTTGCGCGGATTACTTCTCTAGTCATAGACGAAGCTGATCGCATGGCGGATATGGGATTCATGCCTCAGATCGAGGAGATCCTCGACCAAACATTTTCTGATCGGCAGACGATGCTCTTTTCTGCGACCCTGGATGGGGATGTAGATCGTTTGATCAGGCGTTACATGAATGATCCGGTTCGCCACGAAGTGGCTCCCAATCCCGCCCAAGCATCCCGCATGACCCCCTATTTCCTCGCCGTTGAAGAGAACTCCAAAGTTGAGGTCGCCGCAAGCGTGCTTCAGGGAGCAGAGAGAGCGTTAGTTTTCACGAAGACGAAACGCGGGGCTGATGAGCTCACCTACCTTCTTATGGAGTATGGGGTTCGCGCATCCGCCATGCACGGAGACTTGCGCCAGTCGGCGCGCGATCGGGTTTTCGAGCGATTCTCGAGGGGGTCGGTGAAAGTCTTGGTGGCTACCGATGTCGCTGCTCGTGGTTTGGACGTGAGCGGCTTGGATTTGGTTATCCATTTTGATCTGCCGGATGATCACAAGAGCTACATTCACCGGTCGGGCCGCACAGCTCGTGGCGGAGCACCTGGGGTGGTCGTCACTCTGCTGACGCCGCGTCAAGGGAGAGAGGTGAAGGCCCTGCAACGCTCCCTTCACGTGGAAGTGCCGATTTATGTCGTGGATTCTGGCGACGCAAGGCTGGGTCTTTTAGTCAAGGCCAGCCAAGCTGACGAGACCGTCGAGTTTGACGGACTGCTCGAAGTGCGCCCAGCGAATAGTTCAAGGGCCAGAGCTGGTGCACCTGGACGCGCGCGCAAGAGTAGCAGGTTTTCGAGCGATCCTGGAAAGTCCTATACTTCTCTCAAAGCTAGGTCAGGAAGAGAGACACCGGGTCAACTGCGCCGTACAGAGGGTTATTTTTCGAGTTCTGGCGACGGTGCGCGCGAATTTTTCGCGGAT
>DAHVOF010000165.1 GCA_027318945.1 Actinomycetota bacterium
TGACGGCACAGTGATGCGAGATGGCAATTTCAACGAAAAAGACACTTGCACACTATTCTTACTCTATCTACTGCATATTTGCTGTCGGAAATCGGTCTTCGACGTCCTTGCATTCGTTTCAACTGTCCTGCGACACTTTGATGTCTTGTTCCATAATTCCAGCCTGGCACGGGTATGTCAAAAGGAGGAGCGGTTCGCTCGAGAATTATTTGAAATTGTGCAACTTTTGCAATTCTGGACTCGGTATGTGTGCTGACGGATGCGATATCAGGCTCGATTGAAGCATGCTCCAATGCGCATTCCCTGTAGCAGGCCTATATCGTTCAGCGACGTTCAACTTGGCAGGAGATGCAGGTCCAGAGCAAGGAAGACGAGTTCAGGTCTTTATTGCATTTTTTCCAGCAGAGGCGTATGCGGTGAATACCTGAATTGCCGCTGCCTGGGTCAGCAGCCAACCTGTGGATGGTGAAGTCACGGGTCCCAGATGGATCACTCCCGTTGAGGGGGACATCCTCTCGTAGAGGTAGGTTGCGTATGATTGCAGTTCGCGAAGGTATTGGGAGTCTGGGGCAACCTTGTAAAGTTCAGCGAGGCTTTTCAGGTAGATGGCGTCGAACACTTGCGGTTGGCGCTCAAGGCGGTTGTGGCCGCAAAAGTAGCTCAAGGACCTGTTGGCGAAAAGTCTCGCAGCTGCCAGATCGGCCGGGTTCTTGGTTGCTTGGTACAACGAGGTGTAGGTGTCAATCACGAGTCCCTGGTTGTATGACCAAATCTTGTGATTGACGGAGCCGTTGGGAGAAATCTGGTCGCCAATCAAACCGTTGGAAAGTGTAAGTGCCGAGACTGTCCATCGAAGATATGTCCAGGCACGTTTAAGATAAAGCGACGAACCCGTAATGGAATATAACCTGGCATTCAGCAGGGCAGCTCCGGCCGTGCTCACCGCATTGCGGTGGCGCCCATACTGGGGTTCCTGCCAGAAGATTCCGCCGGGTTTCGCGAAGCGCCTATTGAGCGACCATCCGGTTGTTTCGAAGGTTGCAATCGCTTTCGCCTGGTCGAGATACCGATGATCGCGGCTAATCATATATGCTCTTGCGAGATCCAGTCCAAGCCAGGCATTGTCGTCGAACTTTCGTACTCCTGCCCCAGTGGAGTACCACCGTCCGTTGGGCTGGTAGCCTCCATTTGGATCCCGGTAGTTTCGCAACACCGAAATATTTTGAGCTATCGACGACTTCAATGATGCCGGGGAGTGGGAAACTCCGGCAAGTCCGATCATTGCTGCGAGAGCTTGGGATTCTGGCCAGGCCGAGGTCAAGCTTGTGTACGGGCCGCGATAGGAGCTGAGCGGTCCGCCAAAGCAGTCCTTCAGGGCCTTAAGGGATAGAAGGGCGGCTGAAAGCGACTGTCCGGGAGATATCGGGGAAAGGCTTCGGGCGGCAGACGAAAAGGTGCAGTAAGAAGGCGCGGAAGGGTATGGTCTAGTATCGCTACCCCAAGACAAAAACGACGTCGCTACGATTGCTGCCGCAGTAACCCCAGCAACGGCGCGATGGGGCCGTTTCCGTCCGTCCTTGATGCGGCCTGAAGACGCCACAATTTCACCTGAAAAACTTTCCGCCTCCTGCACGCCAAGGCCGGCGGGCAACGGATCACCGTTTAGTCGCGACATAACTTAATTCCCCCGAGACCGAGTGCAACTATCGCAGAGAGAATTCATTTAGGGTTCTGATCTCATTTAATATGGGCTGCGTTTTAACTTTCCCATTTAGCAGCTAGCGAGCCTTAGTCTCGGGGCCGTCCAATAGATCCGGCTGAAAATTGAAGATCATCGCGACTTGAGCCTTTTGAGCGATGGTACCCATTATTGTTCAGTTGCGAGTCTTGTCGAGCCTTTTGTAGGTGACGTAGGGTGCGCGTCGCGGTTGGAAATTTCTGAAATGCAGACTGGACGCATCGGCGAGTCTCAGAAATGTGACTTGTCGCGCCTGCGGCTATGCGAATTAAGCCTGCGTTCGATTTTTCGGGCGCTCAATCATGCATTCGACGCCAGGATAGATCTGACGAAAGGTCCTAACGAAGGGATCATTCGACCTAGCTGCTGTGGGCAATGTCAATGGTTTGCAAGAAATAGTTTGTCCTCAACTCGAACGGATTTAGCCCGGTGGCTCGTACCGCATGAAAGCTGCCTTGGAACAGTGAACGGATCGTTCAGCCTTGAAATGACAATCCAACACCTTTGCCGAGTTCTTGGTTGCGTAGGCGGCGTCTTCTTTTCGCGGAGCTTATAGGTTACTAGGAGAAGCGGACCGGAATCTCTGACGTATTTCTCCGATCAGGATTCCGCACAGTTCGTCCAGCGAGTTTTAGTCTTTTAGAAACGGGCTACATGGATCGGGAAGGAGATTGTGGTAATGGAAGAGGGGCACCAGCACAGCCATGGTCATCACGATCACGGTGGACATGGCCAGCAGCACTGGAACGAGAGGTATGCCGGCACAGAAAGGTTATTCAATTTGGAGCCGGATGAAACTCTGGTGGAGCTTGTCGGGAATCTGACTCCCGGGAGAGCGGTCGATTTAGGAGCCGGGGAGGGGCGCAATAGCATTTGGCTCGCAAAAAATAAATGGCATGTGACAGCTGTCGACATTTCCGATGTCGCGATAGGGAGGTTACAAGCAGCCGCCGTCGAGGAGAATTGTGACGTCACGGTGGTGGTGAGCGACTTAATGGAGTTCCTGGATCGAGGCGCGCTGTTTGAGCTGGTCGTGTTGGCATACATACAGTGGCCCCTGGAAGAGCGTTCCCGCCTTTTAGAGCGCGCTTCAGCAGCGGTGGCGCCTGGCGGCCACCTTTTCCTCGTAGGCCACCATCTCGACTCTCTGGGTAAAGGCGGTCCCCCGCAGCCAGATCGCCTTTACACGGAGGATTCGCTGCAAAGCGCTTTTCCTGGACTTGAACTCATCAAATTGGAGCGAGCGGAGCGTGAGGCTGGCGACAATGGTTTGCCGCTGGTTGACGTTTCGGTATGGGCCGAGCGACCCTTATAGCGACCTAGCGCCCAGGTTTAACTGGGTGTCTAATCGTGTGGTCCTATAAATGCAATCTGTCCTCCGTCGACCACCACGGAAGCCCCAGTGACATACGATGCCGCGTTCGAGGCGAGGAAAACTGCAACTCTGGCTATCTCGGCCGGGCTTGCCATTCTTCCCAGGAGCGTTCGCTGTTCGGCGTCGCGACGATTACTGCGGCCCTCATCGAAGGAGCGCTGTCTGCGTGGAGTTAAGGTCGGGCCGGGGCAGACGCTGTTGACCCTTACTCCGGATGAGCCGACTTCTGTGGCTATCTGCCGGGTCAAGTTGATCACCCCCGCCTTTGAGGTGCAGTAGCTCGTATTGTTGCGCACTCCAACCCATCCGTAGGTTGACGCTATATTCACGAAGCTTCCTCTCGAGATTTGAATTAATGGCAGGAACTCCCTGGTCATCAAGAAAACACTTGTCAGATTTGTGGCGATGATTCTGTTCCACTGTTCTAGTTGGAGAATCTTGAAGGAAGTGGCGTCGTTAGTTCCAGCAACATTTATCACAGCTGCGACTGAGCTGTGATTTTTCGAAATCTGGCTTGCTAGATCCTTGACAGCCGGTTCTGACGAGACGTCGGCCACGTATCCCTTGGCGTTGACGCCGTAGGTTTCCGAGTCGCCAATTGCCGTCATGATTTCACTATCGAAATCGACGCCCAGCACTGTCGCGTCGAGATCAGCGAGAACTTCACAACATGCGCGGCCTATGCCGGCATTCGCTCCTGTGACGACAACCGGTGCTCCATTGAATCTTAGCGCAGCAAGGGTGGGATTATCATTCATGCGATCTGGCATCACGTCACCGGGAACATGTTTACGAGGGTGTCCATGGCAATCTTGGCAAAGCTATCTGGATTCTGACGAACCCAGGCTGCTATTTCGGTGCGAGTTGCGAACCATACGTCGGGACAGCTCAGGACGTGCTCGAGAAGAAGCTCGATAGCCCGGGTGCGGAAGCCATGGCATAAAAACGGGTGGATAGCAAAACCCATCATTTTTGGGCTACCTCGAAGCCCTTCCTTTCGGAGCACGTCGAATTCGTCAATTGCCATTTCGAGCATCTCGCGGGGAGTTCTACCATTGGTCGCGTAGGTCTGGTAGTCGCTCACGTGCGCGTATGGCATGCAAATGAGATTCCGATCGCCTTCTTGAAGGATAAACGGAACGTCGTCCGCCTGGTAGTCCGACATCCAAGAAAAACCAAGATCAAAGATCAGTGGAAACGTGTTTGGCGTGGGTCGATGGCCGGGGGAGATATACCCTGTTGGGGGGCTGCCTATAACCTTTTGGAATGCAGATACACATGCTTTTAGCGAGTATCTCTCTTCCTCGAGAGTCATCATGATCGGGTATACATGCTCGTAATTTTCACTACCCATGTCATGCCCCGCGTTTGCCGCCTCTTTGGCAAGTTCTGGGCTCATCTCTAGGCGCTTGCCGTTTGCCACAAATGTCGCCTTTATGCCGTAATCTGAGAACATGTTTAGAAGACGCCGAAGACCTTGAGTTTCGGCGTACTCGTGGTCCCAGACCGCCCACATGTCTCTCGGGTATAATGCCTCGGGTGGTACCTGGTGTTGGGAACTCCGTTGATTCGATTTCGGGGTGCCGATGTCAGCCGGCCAGACCTCCCAGGGAATCATTAATCCAAATGCGAGCGATTTGTCGTCAGGCCATTTGATCATATTCGGACCCCCTGGGCTCACTGGGTGAACGAGACAAGGCAGGAAATGCCTCTAAATTGCGAAACCTGCCGGCTCACTATAACTGACGAGTTTTTCCGGCGTCAAGCACTTGTCGAAAACTGATGTAACATATGTCATACCAATATGCGATAGAGGCTCGCCAATTA
>DAHVOF010000180.1 GCA_027318945.1 Actinomycetota bacterium
GAGGTTCCGAAGTGCAGCGATTCCACACTTTCGTGCGGGATAGAAACTCTCGTCTCTGTATCTCGGGCCTCGATTAAGCGGCCATCTCACGCATTAGCGGTCTAGGCGAACCGTACTTATTGTTCTGTTGGTTCCCTGCTAGTACCAAAAAGACGAGGATTATCAAGAAGCCAATTACCGGAATCAAGTAAAGCAGGAGTAGCCAACCGGACTTGTCGGTATCGTGCAACCTGCGCGCAGCGACACTGAGTCCTGGTATCAGTAGAGCTAGCGCCCAGAGTATGGATACGATCCGAATCGGCGAACTAGCCGACCCAATTAGATCTAAAGCGGCGAACACGATAAAGTTTACCGCCGCATACGCCCAATATTCCGCTCTGCTGGCACGGCCTTTGAAATTCCCATAATTCCGCAATCCCAGCATAAAGCCATTGAAAATAATCATTCGCCGATCGTACCAGATTTGTCGCTGGGAATGACCCAAATCTACTGCAATCTTTCAAGACATATAAGTGCAATAACTTGGGGTGCAGAGTAAATACGACGTCATTTATGGCTTACCTAGGAGCCTGCGCATGCACTGCGGCGAAAGATATCGAAAAGCCGTATCGAGAGAATTGCCTGCACGCCTTGACAGGGAGCTGCTGGGGATATCGTAACGTCCCTGGCCAAAATGAGCGAGAAACTGTAAGGCCAGCACTTGACGTCAGGACACCGAACGACTGAACCAGTGGCCTACCTCACAAGGGATCGCCATCTAAGAACCGAGATACATTCTTCCGGTGTTAGATGGTGACCCTCATGAATGGTTACGTCTTATAACTAGTTCCTGGTTATCGAAACAAACCAGAGCCACTCTCATTTTAGGGGTGGCTTTGTTTGTTTTACCTGACCTGCGCAAACCCGCTGTAGTGCGATTTAAGACACGAAAAACCAGAGTCATGCGAGGGGGCTAGGGCAACTTAGCGGAAAAAACCTTGCTGGTGTTCTTGAGCCATTTTCCGCTCTCTCTCGGCGGCTTTCTCCGCTGCTTTGGCGATTGTCTCGGCCCTCTCGGTTGCTCGTTCGGCGGCTTTCTCTGCCTGAGCCTTAGCTTTGCCCTCTGCTAGCGTCTGGATTGCCGATTTTTGGTTTTCCGAAACTCCCGCTTCGAGCCGACTCTTTAGCCAGTCAGCGGCTTCGACTTCGGCTGTTTTCGTTTTTTGGTCCATCAGCGGATCGTGCCTCTGGTTTTCTTTGCCTGTCAGCACGTAGATATGGTTCGCTTCCTTGCCTCGGGTCATCGGCACCAGGAGGCTGGCTGCGTCGGCTTGCTCGCTAGCCAGAGAATAACTCGATCCATTAATGCTCATGCTTTGCGTAAGCCTTGGGGTCGTCGCATACCCACCCTGGACAGCCTTTCCGCCACCGTTTATGGACCTTTCCGCATACTCTTTGGTGATCGTCCTACGTTCGCTTGTTCCGAGCTTCTCGACGATCAGATGAGCTTTGTCGCCTTTTCCCTCTTGACCAACGACTACCCAGCGATCCCCGTTGTTGATGATTCGCTCTTTGTCTTCATAGACGTTAAGCCTCGTCGTCACGAGCTGGCCAGTGTGGAATTTGAAGTCCGGCAGAGGCTCAGCTGCGACTAGGCGACGATTGATTAGTTCTTGTCTAACATGGGTGTTTAGCTGGTTGACCGTGCTTCCGCTCCAACCTATAGCTAGCGATTGTTTCCCTGCTTCAAAGTCGTCTGCCATTTGTCGAGCTATCTCTTTTTTGGCTTCTAACGGCGAAGCGACCGCGTGAATACGTCCGTTTTTGGCGTAAGTATCGACAGCTGCGGCGGCGGTTTTGCCCCCTGCTCTCAACTTTTCCGCAGCTCGGCGCTCCCATTCTTCCCGCTGACGAACCACGGTTTCGATTCTGGCTGTGGGGATTTTTGCGAGTCCGAGTTTCTCGGCCTCTTCCCCTTGGGCGGTGGCAATTCCGAGTAGGATTCCCCCCTTTTCGACACTGCCGATTTGCTTATGATCGCCAACGATTACGACTTTGGCCTGGCTGAATTGGGCGTAGGCTGCGATTTTCGCTAGATCGTCCGTCGAGGTAAGGCTTCCCTCGTCGAGCACAATTAGCTCGGGATTCGGCGTTTCGCCCGCGTGAGCAGTGTGACTGCGCCAGTGTTGCATGAGATCTGCTTCAGTTTCGACACCAGCGGGGCGTTTTTGAGCGCCGACCCAGTTTGCAATAGTGGAGCTCGAGTTGTTTCCTCGGCTGCGTGTAGTGCTTTCTGTAAGAGTACTGGAAGCTCGTCCGGTCGAAGCTAATCCGGTAACCGTCCACCCTGCTTCGCCTGCCGCTTCGGCCAAATACCCTAGTGCGGTAGTCTTTCCGACCCCTGGCGCACCGATCAAAAGGGCTCCAGTCGTCTTAGCATCTGCAAGCTCTCTGATAGCTTGCGCCTGTTCTTCGGAAAGGTTTCCATCGATGACGGCCTGCTCTGCTATTTGGGCGGTAGTTTTTGAAAGTCGGCTTCCAGCGGTGAAAAAATTTTGCTGAGTTGCCAGGCTCGCCACTAACTGTTTCTCTTTTTCTAGCTGAGCTGGGGTCGTGAACCTTTCCTCTCGCCCTGTCAAAGGGTCGGCGACTAAAGGAACCAAATACCCTTTATCAATGGCTTCATCGCAGATTTTGCCGACTCGATCTTGCCATTCTTTGGGTGTCTCGGTTGGTAACTTCGCCTCGAACTTTAAAACCTCGCATTCCAGTTGATAGCGATTTACCGCTGCGATCTGACCGGACTCGATGGCCATAGCTAATGATTGAGATGGGTCAGCAACGCTCTTCCCGCCTACCAATCTGTTTTGTAGGACGGCCCGGCTTCCTTTTTGCGCCTGTGCCCACTCCATCGCGGCTGCTTGGGCATTTTCGAGGACGGCAGCTCCCCTTAGGTCGGTCTGCTGATGCCAGCGCACTCTGAGGTCTTCAGTAGAGTACTGACCGATTTTGACCTCTCGCGTAGAAAGCGTAAATCCCTCCGCTGCCTTTCTGGCTTCCGCAAAGCTCGGCGCTCGTCCGGTTTGAGCCTCAAACTCGGTCTTCCAGTCGTCTAATTTGGCTTCGATTTCTGTCCTTCTGGTTGACCACAAAGCGATCACTTCTTTATCAACGCCTCTAATATCGCCGGACGCTCCGCTTTCTTTGGTCGCTTCCCAAGCAACGCCGAGCTCTTCTGTGAGGCTTCGCCTCAACGCTGCGTCATAAATCATGCCGATTTTTTTAGCCTGATAGAATACCTCCCTGCCGTCCAGCGTGAGGGGTCGCCCGTCCACCATCACCCTGTTTTCGATGAGCAGGTGCGAATGAAGCTGCGGGTCGAGCGCTCTGCTCGTTCGATGCCGGAAGTCGAGCATCACGCTCGGAGCGTCAACCTTGACTAGATCGACGCCCTGTGCACCCGTTCGGCTGTACCAGCCGAACGACCCGACTGCGGACTCCATCGCTTGCCGGTGCGCCCTCTCAATCGTTTGGCGGGTCTCATCATCGCCTAGAGCCCACAGCACGCTGACAGATTTCGGAGCCGAGAAGGTTATATCGAACGCTACGTTTTTTCGCTTATCCTCGTCGCCCAATTGGAAAATTGTGGCGGCTTCGTCGGGAGAGACTTCCCGCCTCGCTTCGTAGATTCCATCCGGGCGCCCAACGAATTCAGTCGGAGCTGCTTCGCCGTGTCCTGCGTAGTAATCTTCCCTGCCTTTAGCGACCGCGTCTGTATAGTACTTCGCCTGATCCGCTCCGATCACCGCCACGCTCACACCCATGTTTTGCCTCGTTTCAAGGTCGTGTTTTGAGGTCTAGTTTAGCTGCAAAAACGCACGAGCACCTTTAGTGCAAATGTGTGTTACTAAGTTTTTGGATTGGGGTGGGCGGCGGTGGGAGGGTTGTTGTCGGGATTGGCGAGGGCGTTGGGTTGGCTGGTTCTTTTCTGCTTGGTCTTGTTTTACTTTTGGTGTGGTTTTTGGTCTGGGTGGAATCGGGCAGAAGGTCGGCTGCTGGCAGAGCTCAATCATAGAAAGGAGAGGTTTACGAGAGGGGAACGACCCCCGACGGCACCGCCACAAACCGACCGCCGCCGACACCAAAATGTAAAAAGGTCAACCTCACCCTCTGCCACCAAATCTTTGGACGAGTTGGTTCCAAGCTGCCCAAGCGTCGGTTGCTATGCAGGGCCATTGCAAAGTCCAGCTGAATGTCGCTTTACCTGGCCTGATACAACAGGATTGGCGTTTTGTTTCAGTAGCTGTTAGAAATAGAGGATGCAAGAACCGCCAATCGATGTGAGCCGGATAAGCGTTCGTCCTATCCTTCTGAGCGAGCAGGCCCGTTTCGATGCTGGTCTCGATGAGCATCACTGGCTCGGTCACCGTCTCGTAGGTGAAACGATGCGCTATGTAGCGCTATCCCCAGACGGGGAATGGCTGGCACTGGTTGGCTTCGGAGCTGCTGCGCTTGCATGTCGTCCACGAGATAGCTTTGTTGGCTGGAGTGATGAGATACATTTCAAGCGATTGCGCTACGTGACCAACAATCAGAGATTCTGTATTCTGCCTGCTGGAAGACAGGCTAACGTCGCCTCAGCAGTACTATCTCGTTGTCTCAAGAGGTTGAGTGACGATTATGAGCAGCGTTGGGGCCACCCGGTGTTCTTGGTCGAGACCTTCGTCGATCCATCCCGTCACCGCGGAACTTGTTATCTTGCATCTAACTTCACGGTATTAGGAACTACCCTCGGCTACGGCAGGGTCTCTGGTCGCTACGTCCATCATGGCAAACAGAAACTCTGTCTCGCCCGTCTACTCAGGCGTGACGCTCTCTCGATCTTGTCTGGTGAGTTCGACCATCCAGCGATTTCATCTACTCCGCGAAGGAAGGCACCTTTGATCAACCTAAATAACGTGAACTTCGAAGGTGACAGTGGTCTCCTCGCTCGTCTCAGCCAGATCTGTGACCATCGTAAACCACGAGGTGTGCGTCACAGCCTCTCAAGCGTCTTAGCTGTCGCAGCGTGTGCAACAGTCGCTGGCTGTCGAAGTCTGACTGCAATCGGTGAATGGGCAGCTGACTGCCCACAAGAAGTCCTTGCTCGCCTTGGTGCCAAGTTCCACCCGGTGCACAAGCGTTATGTTCCACCATCGGATGCTACTATCCGCAGAGCAATAGCAGCAGTGGACGGAGATGCTTTAGATGAAGTTATCGGAGAATGGCTCTTTGACATGGTGCGTACCGGACATTTAGAAGAACACCAGCTCGTCGTGGCGGTTGACGGAAAGTCACTGCGAGGAGCTACACAAGACGACGGGCGTTGTGTGCATCTGTTTGCTGCAATGGTCCAAGGGAATAGAGCTGTCATCGCCCAGCGTGAAGTAGATCACAAGACAAACGAAATTACCGGTTTCAAGCCACTACTCGAAGACCTTGATCTACAAGGTGCAGTTGTGACCGCCGATGCAATGCATGCACAAAGAGAGCATGCACGCTTCCTTTGTGAAGATAAAGATGCCGATTATCTCTTGGGTGTTAAACAGAATCAGCCGAGCCTCTTCGAAGCGATTCAGTCCCTCCCTGGAGGGTCTTTTTCCCCCTGACCACGAAGAGATAGTTCGCGGACATGGGCGCATCGTTCGTCGTTTCACCCGGGTTGCTCCGGTTGTAGAAGCTATCAAGTTTCCCTATGCAGCTCAGGTGGTTGTCGTGGAGCGCAAGGTAGCTGATCTCAAAGGCCACATGGTCTCGACTGAGACTTCTTTCTACGTGACGAGCCTGACATCAGCTGAAGCAGGTGCGGATCGGATAGCAAAGATCGTTCGGGGTCACTGGGAGATAGAGAATGGTCTCCACTGGGTTCGAGATGTCACGTGGGACGAGGACAGATCGCAGGTGAGAACTGGCTCCGCACCGCGCAGTCTCGCCTCATTCCGCAACCTCGCAATTGCTGTTCTTCGTCACGCAGGAGAAACAAACGCTGCACGAGGCCTCAGGTGGGCATCACGCGAGCATGCCAGGCCGCTCGCACTACTCGGCATGTAGCCACCAAGCTCCCACCAACACAGCGCCATTACACCGTCACGCTGGTTCAGCGCGCCATCGAAACAGAAAACACCTGTCAGAAGGAAGGAGTGGAAGTCAACTCAGGGAAATCGAGCCTCAGATGACTACCGAATTGATTCTGTCGGCCTTCGGTGACTGCCTCAGATGATGGACTTTGCGAAGGACCGTGGGTTGCTATGCAACCTCCGATTTCTCCGAAGGGTGTACGAAAACTCCGGACTGTGTGTACGGAATCACTGGAATGCGCAACCATCCTCGGCGTTTTTCACGACCGGAGGTGGCACGACGGCCCTCATGGTCCAGCGGGTCACCGACATGCTCCAAACGGCCTGCGGTGTCATCAACCTTAGCGCAGAGACCGTCGCTGACGGGCTCGTGCATCGGCTTGACAAGTTCGACACGGTCGATGGTCTCGTCAGCGTGCGCCATGCTGCACAGGAGCACGTCCTGTATGCCGTGCTGCTCTACGAACGGTTCCTTGGCCGTCCGTACGCCAGTCACCGTGACGCCGTCTCAGAGCTGGTCGGCGATGTCATGGAGAGCGCCATCGAAGTGCAGCTCCACTCGGCGCACATCCCATTCTGGAAGACCGGGCGGGCAGAGCGGGTCGCTGGCTTCGAGCAGGCCCCGGACTTCTTTATCCCCGACGAGATTGCCCCACGGGTCATCATCGAAGCGAAGATAGCGGGCGACGATGGCACTGCTCGTGACAAGGTCGCACGGACTCTCCGGCTCGCCCATATGCGGGATGAGAGGGAAGCATCCGGCCAGACCGCCTACCAGGTGATCGCCTGCATCGACGGGAGAGGATTCGGCGTCCGGCAGCAAGACTGTCGTGACCTCATTCGAGCGACCCGTGGCAAGGTCTTCACGGCGAACACCCTTGGTGACCTGATTACGTATTCCGACCTGGCGGATTTTGTCCCGTAGCAGACAATACCCCTATGTGGAACTTGGCTTTTACCGAAGCGTGTAGAGCACTGCGTCAGCAAGCGCTAGATAATCCCGGGCCCTCTCCACGGTGACTTCACTCGCTCGTCCGTGAGCAGCGAGGTTTCGCATGACCGTGATTCCTTCAACCGCCTTGGCCGTCTCAGGAGTTATTGTCCCCTTGTCGAGTGCCAGGCGTATGAGCTGTCCCATCGCCATCTTCGAGACATCGGCCTGGGGATCAACGCCGAGGACGATGTTCCGGATTTCTTGCTCGATCGCAGCATGAGCATCCATGACGGCTGCCACTGGAGAGGCTTCCGCTAGTCCCGACAGCTCTTCAATGACCGACGCACCCTGTTCTTTGCCAGCTTCACATATTGACAGTGTCGGGCGTCCGACTACCGCCTCTACCTCGGCCCCGATTCGGTCGAACTCCACTTCGAGCGGGCCAGCTCTGAGCTTTCGCATCGGGCGAGACGCTAGTGATCGAATCTGGGCTCGAAAGATCAGGGCGATGAGAATAACCGCCAATGGCCAGGCAAGGGAGTTCACGAGTGAAGCGATGAATTGCAAAACCGTCATGTCAAGCTTCGGGCGCCGCCGCCGAGGGCACTGTTCCCGCTGATGGTCGAGTCGGTGACGGTCATGGTGCCGTTGTTGTAGATCCCGCCGCCGCCGATGTCGGCACCGCCGGTCACGGTTACGTTGTCGAGTGTTACCGGGAAGCTGGCATTGTCGGTGAGGGTGCCTCCGTTGCCGTTCAGCTCGGTAGCGGCTGAGGAGTCCGATCCCGTACCGAGACCCTCGATGGTGAGGCTCTTCTCGCCGCTGCTAACGCCGACCCCCCGGTCGACGCTGCTGCTGAACTGGCAGGCACTCGTCTGGGTGGTGCATCCCGAGGTGGTCGTCGAGCCAGGACTCGCGTATAAGGTGGTGCCCGAAGACGCTTCGGCTATTCCGCCAGAGCCGACGACGACGAGTGTGCTTACGAGTGTGCTCAACACTAGTAAGCTGGCCAGCAGGCCTGCGAAGCCGCGATGCGCCCACCCGGTGCGAGCCCGTGTGGCGCTAAGGTGCTTCCTTTTCATGAGCAGTCCTCTCTGCTTGCTTACTTCTGTTTTAGGGACGTGACCGGGATCATCAACCTATATAGCCCCTGACCGCCCTCGGATGAGATGCTCCCGTAGAGCGCTAGTGCGACCCCCGCAGTGCGTTCACCCATGTGACCTGATAGGCAGTGAGCCTCCATAAGGAGCGGATTTTGCAGCTCCCCGCTCGAAGCGCACTTCGACCACTGATAACCCAACGCAGGTATCCCGGGCCCCTTGAACAAGACGAACGAAATCGTCGCCTTCCCAGCGTTGATCGAGCCACTCGACCCCACCAGCAGGGTTGTCATCACAGACACGATGCACACCCAGAAAAACCAAGCGGGGCTGATCGCCGACAAGGGCGGTCACTTCGTCTTTGGAGTCAAATAGAACCACGAAGGCTGTGGAATGCAACGGTTGAGGAGGGCAACTCGATCGACGTCGATCGTCCGGAGTTTGCGACCAATGTTGTCGCGCATTGCTTGGATGACCTCCGAGTTGTATCAGCGACTTTTTAAATACAGTGGGCCTAGAGTTACCATGGAGTATTAGGTCGGTCAATCTGATCATGCAGCCGATATAAATAATGGTATCCATTCAGGAGGGTCACGATCTAACTACCGAAATAGATTCCTCCGGTAGTGCGTAGTGATTTCAGTTGACTCTCGTGCTACAAGGCGATTCTCAGGTTCTACCGCATCGAAGCTCGAAGCGTACCGATAAGCCCAGGAGTCAGCGTCTTTGGCAGGGCTATATCGTCCTCGTCGAGATCTATGCCGGCTAACTCCGCTGCCCTTAGCGTGCTTGCACGGTGGTCGAGCTTGTAGAACTGCGCTCCTGCTTCGGGTGGTTGTTCTGGCCTGTAGCGCCTGTTTGTGCCGGACTGCGGGCTAACAGACCCCTCAAGCGTCCAGTTCTCATCGATCGCCTTTCTGATCCATCCACCCCGAGAGCGTCTTGCTGACCCTGAAGCCTGATAGACCTCTATCAGCCGTGTGACACCGACGGTAGACAGCCAGCGCTGCACGTTAGATCTGCCACAGAGGCGCTTGAGCTCCTGGATCTCAGCCTTGTCTAGTTCATCGTTTTCCGGTGCTGAGGGGTCTTGAACCTGGCACGATTCGTTTTCCGGCTCAGCTTTCCACCTTTGTGAATCTTTTTCTTCATCACCAACCACTCCCCCACCAACGTGACGTCGTCGACTAGGCAGTTTCGGAGTCGGTTTTCCTTTCTGCGGAGTTTTTACAACAACTCGCTTTGTAGTTGTTTCACCAGCCTGCTCTGTTGTTAACTCTTTAACTCTTAACATCTTGTTTAAGGGGGGTGGTGAACCGGAGACTGCCCGATCGGTATCGTCTAGGAGCTCTTCAACGCAAACCAACTTATCTAGCTCGTCTACCCAAGTATCCTCGGCACCAAAACCGACTGGCACACTCATCGAAAGGCGATAAACAGCAACCTGATTTCCCGGAGTAGCAACCCGCTCTATCCACCCGCCATCAGAAAGCCGTTTTAGGCGGTCCGAGACAGAAGAGACAGCAATGCCCATCTGATGAGAAAGTTGCCCCAAAGAAACCCTACAAAGCCGCTCAGAGGTCATCTGTAGACCCATAACCAATAGCGTCGCCCATAGCTCCGGCTCAAGATGTTGAATGAGTTCTCGTGCCTGCTCGATGTAGAGCTTTGTAAATGGGCGCTCCGTCTTCGAGCAGTCCCAGGCGAACGGGATGTCACTTCCAAGGGTGTAAATGTAATAAACGGGCGAGTTCCACCCTCGCCGTACCTTGGTGTAGGTAGCGGCTACTCCCCCACCAATCTCAAGTCGATGGAGCTCGACAAGGCGACTGATTGCAGTCTCACGGGAGATACCCAAATCCTTCGCTAGGTTCCAGCTAGACAAGTACCCTTGCCTTTGCTCATCAATCTGGGTAGCTAGATAGGTGATCGTCTCTAGGAGATGCGGCGGAATCGTGCCGATAGTCGCAAGACCGTCTCGGTAGAGCTTGATAAAGGATTGGGAATTAGAACAAGCAGTTATATCCTGGGCATATTTTTCATAACTGGTTGAAAATGTTTCAAGGACGTGATAGTCTGTTGGGGCGTCCAAAGAACGTTCCTTTCGGGGATGGTAACTAAGGGGGGTCAGTCCCGAAGTTACTTATTTGGTTTTGATTTGTGGCCCCGTGTAAACGGGGCCATTTGCTTTTAAATCGCTTCTTTGAGTGCGACTCCTTGCTTCACGAATGACATAAATGTAATTACTGACCAATAGGCAAGCCCATGCTACCATCGTCGCCAAGGAGAATTCTAGGATGGACCTTTTTGGTTCGAAATTACTTCGTGAGCAGCATGCTATGGGAGAGTCCGGGTCTGAGGATTGGGGTCACCGCATAATCAAGCTGAATTTTCGAACGAGATACACCACACTTGTATGTACAGGTGGTGTACGCTTCGACGGCCTACTCCCCTGTGGCCGTTACGTTGACCTATCAACACGTTAACGGATAAACATGTGAACGTTGACCCATCAACATGTTAACAGACAGGCACTTCGACATGTGGTCATGTACAATTATTGACATGTTGACAGCAATAACCAACCAAAAAGGTGGAGTGGGGAAGACTACCACGGCACTAAATCTTGCTCATGCACTTGCTCAACAGGGGAGAAAAGTCTTACTCGTAGATGCTGATCCTCAGTCAAGTGCCACGTTGCTGCTTGGGGTCGCAATCGTGGAACCGGGGCGTAGCCTTGCAGACGTTCTTTTGGGTGAACTCCCGATATCTCAGGCTGTTATCGAGTTGGGGCACCCGTGGGGTTTTAGTCTTGTGCCGGCAGAAATAGCCTTGGCTCGAGTTGAGCGCGAGCTAAGGGCCGGGCAGGAGTTTCGACTGCGGGATGAAATCCAAAAGTTAGGGGAGTATCACGACATCTTGATCGACTGCCCACCATCACTTGGCCGCTTGGTGCTCTCGGCGTTGATTGCAGCTGATCGGGTTCTAGTTGTCACTGAACCAGCAGCGCCTGCGTTAGCCGGGACATCGGACCTACTAGACACCATCGAAGTTGTAAATAGTGACTACTCGCGAGTTGCTCTAGGTGGGGTTGTGATCAATAGAGTGACAAAAACGCGAGAGGCAGAACGACGGATAGCCGAACTTCAATCCGAGTTCGGCGATAAGCTTTGGAAACCTTATATCCCGGCCCGGACGGTCATCAGCGAGGCTCTCGGGGCGCAAGTACCTTTAACTGCCTGGCCAACCGTAGCAGGGAGCGTATTGGCTGATCTTTTTGACCAGCTAGCGCGGCAGCTTATATAGAAGTTAGCATGTTAGCGTGTTGACATGTAGAATTGTTGGTTGTGGCGCTACCTGAATCAAAACCAGCTCTAAAAAAATCTATTCACCCTCTAGCTGCTCCAGAGCGAATTGAGCCGCAGGGCGAAACCCGCTCAGAAACTTCGCAAGTGCGAACAAGTATGTTTGGGGCGAGAATTCCAGTGCGACTCCACAAAGATATTCGTCGTTGGACCTTCGATAACGAGATCAGCATGGCTCAGCTTTTGGGGCGGCTACTGCGAATCTTTCTGGATCGGAACGATCCGCTGGGGGAGGAGATGCGGAAACGAATCTTAGGGCAAAGAGAGCCATGAAGTACCACTGGGAATCAAAAGGCACTGATGTGGTAGCACTCCTTGAGAAAGGGCAACTTGAACACGCTTAATGGCCATGCCTGGAATGGCTACTGTCATCCACAAGAGGATCCCTTCTTAGGATTGATTGTTAACCTCCCCCAAGAGTTTGACAGCGTCTCCGACGCCAATAGACATGATTAGCTTCTGTGACGCCCCACGCGCCTCACAGAATCAATGAAAGAGTCGCTCAACGAGTGGGACAAAGAGTCAAGCCAGTGCTCACGTTAGACGATTCAGGGGCAGGTAACTAGAGCAGTTTGAGGATGTCATGGTTGCAATTGTTGAGAAGAGTCCACTCGTCGCCATCTCGTGTGAGAGTGATGCGGTTCCCGTTCCCATCGACCCTAAGTTCCCACACGTTCTTCGTTCCCTGCATCTTCTTGAAGCGGAGTCCGTGATTTGACGGGTCTTCTCTGAGCTGGTTGACCGCAGCCACGATAGCCTTTTGCATCTCCATCGGCTTTTTACGCATGACCCTCGTGAAGTTATCTGGAATTATCAGTTCCATCGCACTCAGTCGAGCAACCATGCCTCAAGGTCAGCGGCGCTCCTGATATGGGTCACCCTGCCATGCCTGATATCTTCGAGGGCTTTTTGTTCTTCATCCTGCCACGCTTTTGACCAGTAGTAGAGCTGATCCTTGGCGACTGTTAGGGGGTGAACTTCCGGTGCCTCCACCGCGATAGCTGCCCCTGATAGATACACGTCAGCCTGCTGACTCTCGCGGCGCGTGAATATTCTATATGTGCTAGTGGTCTCAAGCGTTGTCATTTCGGCGCTGCCTCCTGACTCCCAAAAATCTCGTCGTGGCGCTGAAGCGCGACAGTCAGCACCTCAATCAGCTGTCGAACTCGTTTTGGCGTCAGACTGAAGTTGACCACAGGTTTGATTGGCAACTTGAAGTTCTTTAGGAGTTCGCGCTGCTCTTCCTCATTGCCCTTCAAAATCGGGGGGATCGCCTGACCCGTCATCAGTATCAACTCATTCTCATCTTGGACTGAGACTACAAAATGGCTCAGAAGGCGAACGGGACCAGCGTCTTCTTCCCAAATGATGGGAATCTGAACTGGTTGCTCCACTACCTCTCCTCCAACTAAGATAAAATATGCACGTCTGGTCTCACTATATCGGCAGTATCTGCGATCGCGTTGAGTGACAGATGAGAAGTATGGTGACCTTCCGAGGTTCTGACTCTTTGCGATTCTGTGTTTCGTGGATTCGCTGCAACTCTCCAGCTAGCGGATGTCACAATAAAATCGTGCTACTGGGGTCACCTCAGGATTTGGAAGCGAATGTAAAGACCTTGAACTCGACGAGCTCTTCGGTGGCCGCTCGAAAATGGGGTAACCATTCAGCCCCCCCTCGCCACTACAAGCCCATCACAGCTCGGAATTCGAGCTAAACCCCCTGGTGAAATATTAACATGCCCTATGAGCAGGAAATTCGCGAAATGTTTTTCGTTGTGCTCAACTGTTGTCCATGGCAGAAGAACCACAAAGATCCCAGATCGAAATCCAAGATGAAATCGATTCGCCGGGGAGTAAGAATGGGCCAACTGCGCAAGGTCAGCGACCGGTCGAAATCTGTTGTGTCAGTTAAATGGAATTCAGCAGAGCCGGTATCGTAATCATGTGAAAA
>DAHVOF010000159.1 GCA_027318945.1 Actinomycetota bacterium
GACCAAAACTCACTTTGCGATACTTGGGGCGAAGCACTTGCGCGATGGGCCATTCCCGACGAGATACTCGCGAAGGCTACTAAATCCCCATGGCAACTTAGTCCCGAAATGTTCGGCCCTATAAGCGACAGAGCCCTGACGCCAACTGTTTCAAAAGTTAGGCAATTGCTTGATGGAACAGAAGACGTGTCGAGCAAGAGTGTCCTAGATGTCGGCTGCGGTGCCGGAGCGGTATCGCTGCTGCTTTTAGATCATGTTGTTTCACTTACTGGAGTTGATGCATCACAGAGCATGCTTGATGCGTTCGAGTCCGGATTCCAGCGAGCAAATCCCAGTGCAGTCGATCTTCGCCTAATTTGCGGTGCATGGCTGTCCGCCTTTGAAGCAGCAGGGAAAGCCGGGGTAGTGATCTGTGCCAACGTGCTATATAACGTCCCTACGCCGTGCGAATTTATTTTGAGGCTCGATGACGCCGCGACGCTGGGAGTGGTGATCGAGATTCACGAGAGGCATCCGCATTCCACCGCAAATGCTGCGTGGAAGTATTTCTGGGGTATCGACAGGCCGACTCGTCCCACGGGCGAAGATCTTGTGGAGATTGTCAAGAGCTTGGGGATCGCAGCCCAAAGTGAAACTTTTGTGCGTGATCCCGAGTTCGAGGTAGACGAAGCAATGGTGAGGTCCATAAGAGAGCGGGTCTGTCTCGATGCTTCAAGGGATGAGGAGATTAGGAACTTTCTAGTTCGTAATCCGCCCGCCCCTCCAAGGTCACGCGTCATCTGGTGGACTAAATAGTTGGATGGGCTCGCCAAATTCTCGCTTGCGCCCTCGTTGAGGCAGAATTATCGTGGAAACGGGGCATCGCGATCGCTATGGAGGTGCCGCTAGATGACGCAAGCTCAGTCCAACGAGATCGAGTTAGAGTTCGATACCTTCGGTGATTCTCAGAGACCCGCGATCATATTGATAATGGGCCTTGGGCAACAAATGATCGCGTGGCCCGAGCCTTTATGTAACGGGCTGGCATCGGAAGGATTCTACGTAGTTCGTTTTGATAACCGCGACTCGGGTCTTTCAACCAAGTTTGAGTCATTTGGAGTTCCCAATATTCTGGCAGGTCTTTCCGGCGACGGCTCTGGCACCCCCTATTCCCTGGTTGACATGGCCGATGACACCGTGGGATTGATGGATTATCTCGATATCAAAACCGCACACGTGGTGGGGGTGTCCATGGGCGGCATGATTGCGCAGCAGGCAGTCATAGATTCTCCCGACCGATTTCTCTCAATGTGCTCGATGATTTCATCAACCGGCGCTAGGGATGTCGGACAGCCGTCTGCCGAGGTAGTTGCCGCTTTGATGAGGCTGGGAGGTGCCGATAATGGGAATGCCGTTGAGAGCAGCCTCGAAGCGTCCAAGGCTATCTCATCTAGGAAGTACTTCGATCAAATGACGGAAAGAAAGTTGATAACCACATCGTACGAGCGAAACTATTGCCCCGGCGGCTTCATGCGGCAGTTGATGGCCACCGTCACAGCTTCTGATAGGACGGCGCAGTTGAGAGAGGTATTAATCCCGACACTTGTCATTCATGGCTTGGCGGACAGGCTAGTGGATCCCAGCGGAGGAATTGCAACGGCAAAAGCCATACCCGATGCAAGGTTGTTGGCATTCGAGGGCATGGCACATGAGTTGCCTGTACCACTGTGGCCGGAGATCCGCGGCGCTATTCTGGCGAATATTCGTCGAGCTGCCGTCCCGGGATAACGGCAGATGTGCTTTGGATGGAAGTGCTATATGATGAGTCGCTTTTTTTGGCCGCATCTCATGGCAGGCTAATATTTCACTCTGCTGGAGGTTGTAGTGACTAAAGAATCACCATTGGCTGGAATACGCATAGTGGAATTTGCCGGCATAGGACCGGCACCTTTTGCAGCGATGATTCTCGCAGGTCTCGGTGCCGACGTTATTCGGATCGACAAGCCAGAGTCGTTCGAATTGTCCCCAGATACGCGCTTCTTCACCTCGAGCGCAATGGATCGGGATCGAAGATCGATTGCGTTAGATCTGAAATTGCCGGAGGCGATCGAAGTAGTTAAGAAGCTTGTGGCCAAGGCCGATGGCGTCATAGAAGGGTTCAGGCCTGGGGTCATGGAGCGTCTTGGCCTGGGTCCGGAAAAGATAATGCAGACCAATCCAACGACGACATTTGTGCGCATGACCGGCTGGGGGCAAGGTGGACCGCTATCGCATGTGGCAGGGCACGATCTAAATTTCATCGGAATTACCGGACTGCTCAATGCCATTGGCCCTGAGGAGTTCCCAGCCATCCCGCTCAACTTGGTGGGTGACTTCGGTGGGGGCGGTGCTATGGCTGCCGTTGGGATGCTCGCCGGAATAGTGTCGGCCAAGGTGTCCGGTAGGGGAAGCGTAGTCGATGCTGCAATCGTGGATGGAGTGGCACTCATGGGCACAATGTTCGAAGGGCTAATATCCCAAGGGCTTTGGAGCCTCGAAAGGTCGCGCAATCTTCTCGATGGCGGAGCTCCTTTTTACTGCGTGTACCGTTGCGCCGACGGTAAAAATATCGCACTTGCGTCGCTGGAGCCAAAGTTTTTTGCCGAAATGAGAACAAGACTGGGTTTAGCTGCCCACGATGCCTTTGCAAATCAGTATGACCGAGCCAAATGGCCAGAGATGAGACGTGTTCTCACTGAATTATTTTCTAAAGATTCAAGAGCCTACTTCGAGGAGCTATTTCAGGGCGCTGACGCATGTGTTTCCCCCGTTCTCGACCTCAATGAGGCGAAGGCGAGCCAGCACTCAATGGAGAGGGGAATGTTTCAGGATGTCCGTGGTGTTAGCCACCCTGTTCCGGCTCCTCGCTTCGAGGGATTTTCTCCACGGGTTTCTGCGCCACCCTTGCCAGGCCAGGACAGAAGCGAGATACTGGAAGAATTAGGCTTTTCCGCCCAAGAGATAATTGACCTCGAAAATTCCGGGGCTTTCGGCTAGGAGACGCGGATTGTTCTATGCCGGGCATGGTATCGGCGGTCCAGTTATGCTTCCCGCGGAGTCTCATCTACTCGTTATCGGTCCACCTAGGTCGGGGAAGACCCGGTCCATAGTGATTCCAAATATTTTCATGGCGCCGGGCCCAGTAATTGCAACATCGACAAAGGGCGATCTTGTGGAATCTACTTTCCGACAAAGATTCAAGAAAGGGCAGGTGCTTGCCATAGATCCATCAGGCTCGGTTGCCGTTCCAGAATCCGTTGAGCGGGTGTATTGGTCGCCAATCAATCCCAATGGAACGTACTCCGATGCCATTTCAGTGACCCGCGCCATGATGGATGCCTCGGTTCTAACGGGTGGGCGCCAAGGCAGTTATTCACACTGGATCGAGAGGGCCTCTGCGCTCGTGGCGCCTCTAATCCATGCCGCACAGGTTGGTGGATACGAGATGGATACCTTGATGACTTGGCTGAATCGCCGCGAATGTAGGGATCCAGCGGGTATTTTGAAGGTTTGCGGAGAGGATCTCGCGCTCGATTCGCTAATGGGGGTGCTACTGAGCGAGGATAGGGAGCGATCAGGGATCTTTTCTACTGCTGCAGGCCTATTTGGGAGTTACGCGTTTCCGGAGGTTCATCAGCACAACCATTTGAGGCGCTTTGATTCAATGGAATTCCTGAACTCGAACGATACGCTTTATGTTGTCTCACCTTCGCATATCCAGAAGCTCGTGGCGCCCGTATTGGTGGGCATGATCGATGAGGTTAAGAACCGATCCTACCAGCTAAGTGCGGACGCTGAGCGGGATCGCAATAGGCGGCCCCTAGCACTTGTACTCGACGAGATGGCGAACATAGCACCCCTTGGATCGATATCATCAGTACTGTCTGAAGGCGCATCCCAAAAGGTCATGCTGCTGGGCGCTCTTCAGGATTTGTCCCAAGCCCGGACGCGATGGGGTGGCGTGGCGGATGGCTTCTTAACACTTTTTGGCTCTACACTCGTCTTTCCTGGCATATCTGATATGGAGTCGTTGCGTCAGTTGTCCGCCATTTCGGGCCAGACAAGATTCGACGCGGTCACTAGGAGCTATGGCGGATCAGTGGTCGGACGGTTCATTGGACCGCGAGCTGTTTCCAAATCGATCGGTACGCGGCCAGCACTAGAACCTTGGGAGATTGCTAGGTCCAAGAGCGGCCAAGGCTACTTATTTCGCAGATCTCACGAAATCAACCGGGTAAATCTGGTTCCTTTCGAGATGATTGGATTTGCCGGAATGGAAACTCACGCCAGGAGGCGAGGACTTAGGTAAAAGTGGTTTTACCGGATTCACTTCCGGCGGGTTCTAATTGAAGCTCGGTGCGATCAACCGGCAGCGCTGAAGTTCTTTACTAGATGAACCGACGGGCAGGTGAGGGTACGAGTTACGCCATCTATCTGTTGGACCTGGGCTACAACCTCCATGCCGAGCTCTTCAATCGACGAGCACTCAACTACGACTATGACGTCATAAGGTCCAGTTACCTGGTCGACGGATATCGTGTTGGTGAGCACCTGGCATTGTTTTGCGACCGAGGCGGAGAAGCCAATTTCGGTTTGAACCAAAATAAATGCTCTGACGTTCATGGCTTCTCCCAGGCTTTGTCTGATCGCTCTGTCGCTGCTACCCAACTTACTAGGTTCTACGACGATTTGATTGACGAAGCCAACAGGGGCTGGATGTATTCAGCTCGCACTTATAAAAATGTATTCCTCAGTGACGTGAATATGGCTCGTATGCTTGCTTGTTCGGACGTCATTGGGTAGTGAGACATTATTCGAGGAGTGCAACATGGATAGTCGAGCACATATCGTCCCTATTCATAGGCCGTGCTGGTAGCCCCTAACTTCTATTCGTTTTCCGTCTAGAAGTATGCCGGGTTCGGATCGCAGGCGGCCTATCCCGTATGGCTGGTCCAATCCCAGAGTCTCGAACGTAGACTCGACCTTGCTCGGGTTTGGATGGCTGAATACAAGCTGATAGTCCTCGCCGCCATACATCGCAGCGTCCAGTGAGGCGCCGACGGCAATCGGAAGGTGTTCAAGCTCCGCTCCGACGCCCGACTGTTCGCAGATGTGGTTGAGGTCGGCAATAAGGCCGTCCGAAACGTCGATTGCGGAAGTCGCACCAGCGAGAGCTATGCCCTCTGCTTCACGGACTCGGGCTTTCGGTCTGAGATGTATATCCACCAATGGTCCGGTGGCGTCCTGATTTGCCTGCAGCAGCGTCAGCCCCGCGGAAGATCCCCCTAAAGGTCCTGTCACGAATATGTAGTCCTCTGCCATCGCCGTAGATCGTAGAATCGGATCCGCGAATGTGGCGCCGAGCATAGACACCGAGATCACGATCAACTCAGAGTAGGACAAATCTCCGCCGGCTATGTGAAATCCGTACTCTTCGCAGGCTGCTCTGACTCCTGTATAGAAGTCAGGTATCGAGAAATGGCTGGGCGCTCCGAGCGATACTGTGGCGTATACGGGACGTCCTCCCATCGCGGCCATATCTGAGACATTTGTAGACATTGACTTGTAACCGATGTCAGCGTCTTTGAAGTAAGATGTCCGAAAATGAATGTTTTCAACCATCATGTCTGAAGCGAACAAGTTGATTTTGAGTTCTTGGAAATCTATTACAGCGGCATCATCGCCTATAAGTGAGTTGTAGGGGCTAGAAAAGTTACTGGCCTGTTGAGAGAGAAGCCGAGCCACCTCGGCGATCTTGATGAATTCTCCGCCAGCTTTATTGCCGTGCATGTGAGACAAGCTAGTTTTGATTTGTGTGGTTCGGAATCAAATCGTGTAAAAATATAGGTGCTCTCGCTGAGAGTTGTCGTGCAGTGTCAGTGTCTTGAGGGCCATCTCAGGTGCTGGCGCAAATATGAATCGAGGTATTCGCAGGGTGACGTATCCAACAGAGAATAAAGAGCTGATTTACTGGGTGAACGAGATTGAAAAATGGTGTGAGCCTAACTTGGT
>DAHVOF010000275.1 GCA_027318945.1 Actinomycetota bacterium
AGGTGGCGGGATACCGCGGAGCGTCTGCAGTCCGTCCTATTGAACCTTACGGCTAAAGAGTTGCTGGAGTGTGGCTGAGCTGCTGTTTGTATGTCCTACAGGGTTTCCCTACTGTCGGACATTTCGAATGCGGCAAAAAAATCCCTAATTTTTGAGATTTGCTCTTGACGGCAGTGGACTCGATAACGTAACTTTTCTTTGTTGGTTCTGGCAGTATCTAGAAGATTTCGGGTCGGGGAAGCAGAATATTCTAGATTGCCAGAGCCAATCCTTTTAGCTCTCAGCTCTTATGCGACCCCCTTGACGGCAACAGCTGCGCTGCGGTCGGGTACTATTTATGACGTGCTCGATCTCATGATAGTAGGCGGCGGGAAAATGGGCCAGGCTCTCGCTCAGGGGATGGTCTCCTCTAACGCAGTCAGCCCTGATCTCCTTGGAATAGTCGAAGTGTCGGAGTCTCTACGGGCCGAATTGACGATACGTTTTGCGAAATCGGTTATTTCGGACCATCCTCTGCCGGCGCGGTCGACGGTACTCGCCGTCAAGCCGGGGGATGTGGAAAAAGTCGCAGCATCCCTTGGAAGCGACAGTAAACAGAGAGTTCTTTCTATTGCCGCTGGGGTTTCTACCTCAGCAATCGAAGTTTGGCTGGGAGGAAGACCTCCCGTGATTCGTGCGATGCCGAACACGCCGGCAATGATCGGTTTGGGTATGACGGCCCTTTGCGCGGGCAGATATGCCAGCCTGTCCGATATTGAATGGGCTGAGTCGCTGTTGTCGGCCGTAGGCAAATGTGTTGTAGTTAAGGAGTCGCAGATAGACGCGATCACCGCCGTTTCGGGTTCGGGGCCGGCATATATCTTTCTGGTGGCGGAGGCGATGATTGAGGCTGCAGTCAATGAGGGTTTGAGTTGGGATCTAGCTAGGTCATTGGTTGTTCAAACCGTCCATGGCGCGGGCGCTATGCTTTCCGAAGGTTCGTTTTCTCCCACGATTCTCCGTCAGAACGTCACTTCCCCTGGAGGGACGACTGCCGCGGCCATTGCAGCTCTCGAGGAGGATGCAATCAGAGCTGCATTTGCAAAGGCAGTTGCACGTGCTAGGGAGCGTTCGGCTGAAATTACGTCAGAACTTTTTAGACACTGAAACGTGCAAGTTGCTGAGCATGCTTACTTTTGCACGCTTTGATTGTTTCGCTTTTGCTCGCTCGGTAATGGGATATGCCTAAATGCGAAATAGTAGGCGACAGCGTTCGCGGCCATGAAAAGAGCGGCTCCAAATATTGGGACATCAACTACGAGATTCATCAAAGCCCCTCCGACGATAGGACTGATGCTGGATGTGGCCATAGCCGGAAGCGAACCAAATGCTGCAACCGCGCCACGCCTTCTCTCGTCTGCAATTCCCATCGTGTACGCTTGGCGCGAGGGCATGCCCAGATTGTTGCACACGGTTCGAAGTGCGAGAAGGATGGAAGCTATTACGAACGTGGGCGCGGGTGCCATGCCCAGAAGGAGAATGACGCCAAGAATTCGCGTGCTCACTACGGTGCGAACGGCACCTAGCTTATTCGAGATTTTGTGCGCACCCAAATACGGGAGTGCGCCCACTAGGTTGATGATGGTGTAGAGAACTCCGATTTCAGCAGTTCCTGCGCCAAACCTGACGTGGAACCAGTAAATCAGCAGCGGTCCTAGGAACCCAAAGCCGAATCCGTTCAATGCGTTCGTTATGGCGAGTCTGCTTACGAGTTGCCTCGTAGAAACTGTTCGGTGAGCGGCGTCCGGTTTATTAATTGGCTCAAACGGCTCTTCATTGGCACCGCCGTCGCTGAGCGGTTTCTCACCTGTCTTGTGCTTTCTGTCATTGTGGCTTTCTCTAAGGGGAACGCAGAAGAAGGAAACCACCAGGGAGGCTGCGGCGCCCATCGCGAACAACAATTTGTACGCCTCGTCAGAGGTCATACCTAGATGCCGGAATATGTTAAGAGAGCCTGCGGCGAGTGAACCCGCTGCCGCCGCGAGTACTCCGATAAAGCCGAGACGGCCGAAGGCGAGCGTGCGCAAGTTGGGAGGAACCGAAGTCGCTACCATAGGCTGCTCTGCCGGAAAGAATGGGCCATAAGTGCCTCCGCTCCCGGCGCCGCCACCTCGCCCGATACCGCCTAATCCGAAGGCGAGGATGATGACGGCTGCATTCGCGGAGAATGCGAGTGAAAGAGATCCGATTGCGCCAAGTATTCCGAGCGCGATCAGGACGGGGCGTCTTCCAATGGCGTCTCCGATCAGGCCGACTGCCGCCCCCATGGCGCCCCCAATGATGCTTCCGAAAGTGATCATGGCGCCTATGGCGGTCGAGGAGTGATAGTTGTACGCGACGTAAAGCGGAAAGACGACGGTCAGGAACGCGGTTGCGAAACTTCTGGCGGCTCGCCCTGCATAGAGCCAGGGGAGGTTTCTTTGGTCTCCGTCTTCATGGGAGTCGGCCTTGTCGCTTGATGAGGGCTCGCTTTCGCCGGCTGGTTTTCCAGTTCTGTCGTCTCCGAAGTGGCGTTGCAATTATAAGTCCCCGATTCGACGGTATCCTGCCAATTTTTGCTCGTTTCCTGCGCACTCACTAGTTGGTGATATCTGCACATATAGCTGAGGAGCGAGTGCAGCCAACCTTATAGAGCTGACGGATCGTGTGGATATGGGATAATAATATCCCTGATCGGAGGGTCGAAGTGTAATCCTGGCTGCTACGCGGGAGGATTGTTTGTGATCGGAGAGATTTCGGTGATCTTTGCTGCGGTGAAATCATGCGACAAAGATCAAAAGGCGTGCCTCCGATCCCACTTGTGAACGAACAAATATCTCTCGGATCGTTAGGATTGAATACTAAGAGCAATTGGGCAGGTGATCATGGGCAGTGCGTACCTTGTGGCGTTGAATCTCGCGCGTTTGAATGTCTTGGTTGTTGGCGGGGGAGAGGTAGCACTGCGCAAGGTGAGAGGCCTGTGTCCTTCGCCGCTTCGCCTTGTCGTTGTTGCGCCAGATATCTGCCCCGGTCTCACTCAGCTGCTTGAAGAGGTGGAGTGCGAAGTCGCGATTTTGGAGCGGAAGTTCTTGCCGTCGGACCTCGCTGATTGCCAGCTCGTCTTCGCTGCGACTTCCGACCGTTTTGTAAATGCCGAGATATCCCGGCTCTGCAAGAAAAAGGGAGTTCTGGTGAACAACGTGTCTGACTCTGGCCTGAGCACGTTTGGAAATGTGGCACTCGCAGGAAGGGGCGGTGTGACCGTAGGCGTATCGTCCGGCTCGAAAGTTCCGGGTTTCTCGAAGGCACTCGGTAAGCTTATTGATGAAATATTGCCGGCAGAGATAAACAGTTTGCTGGCCATAGCGGCAGAGGTGAGGTCAAAAGCATTGAGTTCTGGTGTGTCGGCCAGCGATCTGGATTGGGAAAAGGTAATGAGTTCTCCAGTCCTCGAGTTGATTCGCGCGGGTGAAATTGTCCGGGCGGAGGAAAGTCTGACTGAATGCCTCTTTTAGCAATTGGGATAGACCGAAGCAGCCTACCTGGTCGGGACTTCGCGCCGTATTTTGTGCCTGAAGACGAAGTACTTTCCAAGCTGAAAATCTTTTCGTCGGCGCTGGGGGTGGAAGAGGCGGTTTTGGTTTGCACGTGTGCGCGTACCGAGGTGTTCGCAGAAATAACCAAGTTCCATGGTGGAATCGAGGAGATGTGGGCGAATTTCGCACGTACTCTGGGAATCGAGCGGGATGAGCTCACCTCCGTGGCAAGGGTGTACTACGAGCATGGAGCGATTGGTCATCTATTCAGAGTGGCGGCGGGTCTCGAGTCCGAATTGATCGGCGAAACAGAGATTCTTGGGCAGGTGAGGAGAGCATTCGTACGATCGCACGATGCGGGTTATTGTGGCCCAGGTCTTTACGGCCTTTTTCGAAAGGCGCTTGAGGTGGGAAAGAGGGCGAGAAGCGAAACAGGGATTGCAAGGGGCATTACCTCTTCAGCGCATGCGGCAATTGAGCTTTTCTCGGAGACGTGCGGTCTGGAGGGAGATGGGACCGTCATGGTAATTGGGGCCGGAGAAGTTGGCACCAAGCTCGCTGAAGCTCTTTCGCAAGGAGGCTACAGAGTTTATGTCGCGTCGCGGACTTTCGAAAGGGCCTCGCGCGTTGCCAACGCCGTCGGTGCCAAGGCTGTGCCGATCAATGACCTCAAGCTTTACTTGCCCGAGCTAGATGGGGTGTTTTTTGCGACTTCCACTAGGAGGTACCTTTTGGATTCTGAAGATGCCAAGTTGTTCGACGATATCCGGACTCCCCGTACCTTCATAGCGGACATGGGAGTTCCCAGGAACGTTGATCCAAGTCTTGACGAGGTGCAATGGCTAACCGTTTACGATCTCGACGGAGTCAACGCCTTTGTGAAGGAAGCTATCGAGGCGCGCCAGCAAGAAGCCGGACTGGTCGAGGCGATAATCGAATCCGAAACGTGCAAGTTCGTCGACCTCAAGAATTCCAGTGCTGCGACAACGATATTGGCATCTCTGTACTCCTATGCCGACGAGATTCGCCTCGCAGAGCTGGCGCGGTTCTCGGGCAGACTTGATGGACTGAATGAGGCGCAGAGGAAAGCCGTTGAATCGCTGACGTATGGGATCGTCCAGAAGATGTTGCACAGGCCGGTGGTGAAGGTGAAGGAGCACTCTGGTTCCAAAAGGGGAGAGCGGCTCGTGGAAGATCTTTCTTTCCTATTCGAGCTATGACTGTACTTCGAATTGCAACTAGGGGTTCCGATCTTGCACTGTGGCAGGCGAGATTTGTCGCGTCAAGGCTCCGCTGTGAGAGTGAGCTCGTCGTCCTTAGTACACAGGGCGATCGAGACAGCCAGTCTTCCCTGAGCGCTATTGGCGGTCAAGGAGTCTTTGTAAAAGAGATTGAAGCCGCTCTGCTTGACGGCAGGGCAGATATCGCTGTGCATTCGGCTAAGGATTTGCCATCCACTGGTATCGAGGGGCTCGTCATCGGTGCTTTCCCAGAAAGGGGAGATCCTCGGGACGTGCTTGTGGGGTGCCGCCTCGACGAGCTTCAGCCGGGTGATGTTGTGGCAACCGGTTCTCAAAGGAGGCAGGCCCAGCTGAGGGACTTGAGGCCTGATCTGGAGTTCGCACCCCTGAGAGGCAACATATCCACCAGGCTTTCAATGGTTGGTCGATATGCCGCGGTCGTGGTGGCGTACGCTGCTCTTGAGCGCTTAGGACTTCTGGCAGAGGTGGCTCAAACCTTTGACACGGCAGAGTTTTTGCCGCAGGCAGGTCAGGGTGCGCTTGCAATAGAGCACAGGACCGCTGACACTGGGGTGGCGGCCATTATTCGCCCACTTGACCACCCAGAGACACGCCTGGCGGTCGAGGCGGAGAGAAGCCTGCTCGCGGAGCTGGGGAGCGGCTGTTCGCTGCCCGTGGGAGCTTACGCATCTGTGGAAAGCCATAGCCGAGAAATTACGCTAAAGGGTTTTCTCGGGTCGCTTGATGGAGAGGTCTCCATAAGGGTTGCCGGAGTCGGGTCTGCGCCGGTCGAACTCGGATCAAGGCTCGGGAAAGAACTACTAGCTAAGGGCGGCCATTCCCTGGATGGGTTGTACGGCATAGGCTTAGGAAATGGCTGAGGCCGGGTTCGGTGTCGTATATCTGGTGGGTGCAGGTCCTGGAGATCCGCGTTTGATCACTGTTCGAGGAATGGAGCTGCTAGCTCAGGCAGATGTCGTGGTATACGATCATCTTTCGGACATATCCCTTCTTGATAACTGCAAAGTCGATGCCGTCCTTGTTGATGTAGGGAAACGGCCTGGTCGCCCGGTGCCTCAGCAAGAGATCAATGATGTTCTCATTCGCAGCTCGGCGAGCGCCAAGGTGGTTGTCAGGCTCAAGGGGGGTGACCCGTTCGTTTTCGGTCGTGGCGGTGAAGAGGCAATGGCGCTTGCAGAGAAAGGCATCCGATTCGAGGTGGTGCCAGGAGTCTCGTCAGCGATCGCTGTTCCGGCGTATGCCGGAATACCTGTCACGCACCGCGGGCTATCAACGTCTGTAACCGTTGTAACTGGTCATAGACATGGTGCAGCGGCTGATCAGGTTGACTGGGGATCACTCGCGAAGCTCGGGGGCACGATAGTGGTTCTTATGGGCGTGGCGCACCGAAAAGAGATCTCGGAGAAGCTGATCAAGGGCGGGTTGAAACCCGAGACGTCTGTGGCGGCCGTTCGGTGGGGCTCAAGAGGTGATCAGAGGACGATCAGGACCACGCTTGGACATCTTGCAGAGACGGATATCCAGTCACCTTCAACTATCGTGGTCGGTTCTGTGGCCCAACTTGACCTTTCCTGGTTTGAATCACGGCCGCTATTTGGGCGCAAGATAGTTCTGACGCGCGCCAAAGGTCAGGTGGACGCGATGGCACGCTCGATTAGGGATCTTGGTGGTCAGCCAATAGTTGTGCCGGTCATCGAGATTCTTCCGCCGGAGGACGATTATAAAGCCCTTGGCGAGGCGGCGAAGAAAGTTGGCCGTTACGATTGGCTCGTCTTCACTTCAGCCAATGCGGTTACTCGTTTCTTTGCATTCATCAGGGATGCGAGGGCGCTGGCGGGAGTTAAAGTGGCTACTGTCGGACAAGGAACAGCCAGGGAGTTGGCAAAATTTAATGTGGTAGCCGATTTGATTCCCCGGAGCTCTGTTGCTGAGTCTCTGGCCTTCGAATTTCCTAGCGGTTCCGGACTTGTTCTTTTGCCATGTGCGAAAGTTGTAAGGGATGTGATACCTGTCGAGCTGTCGCAAAAAGGGTGGCATGTCGATGTCGTTGAGGCGTACCGTACTTCAGCTGCCACTCCGAATCCGGAGCTGTCGGGACAGATAGCTGAGAGCGATGCAATAGTATTCACCTCCTCTTCGACGGCGTCAAACTTTCTGGCATCCTACGGCAGCCAGGCATTGCCGCCTTTGGTGATCTCGATTGGCCCGGTTACCACCGAGACTCTTGCTAGTCACGGGATCGGAAAGGTGGCGACGTCTGCGGAGCACGATGTTACTGGTGTTCTCAATACGCTTGTGGAGCTATTCTCCGCCTAGCTCGTTTGGCTATGCATTGCCCAACTGTTTGGTGACTTTCGGTTTTTCGGTATTCATCCACATTTTGTCACATGTTAATTCGCAGTTAAGTGACGATTAACTCGGGCCATCTACTGTCTGGCTTGGCAACGCAATCAAACTATGTCCAAGTCAGAAATGGAGATGACATTGCCCAAAATCTGGAGACGGGAGCTCCGTAACTGGTCTCTGAGTGAAGTCACGAAAGACTCTCGCAGTGCCTGTTTGCAAGCAAAGACAGTCGCAGTCAAACCGAAGTTTGGGGTAAATTCGAGGTTGGTCCGTTGGGTGGTGGCAGGTGCCGTCGGGGGTGGAGTGCTGGCAGCGTGCTCATCCTCAAGTTCAAATGCCAGCGCATCTCTCACGACTGCAGCGTCGACGGTTGGTGCTACCAAGACCGTGCCGCTGGTTGTCTACGCTGCCGAGGGATACGATTCGGCGGAGGTGAAGGCTTTTCAAGCTGCCACTGGAATACCCACCAAGCTGGTGGACCATTCCACGGGTACTTTGCTGGCGAAAATTCAGGCGGAGGGTGCGCATCCACAGTGGGGCCTTCTTTGGACTGACGGGGATTCGGCATACGCGGCCCTTGACCGGCAAGGCATGCTAGTAAAAGGTTTTGAGCCAACGGCGGGCACTCTCACCTCGCTCGGAGCAAAGTTGGTGCCATCAGACAAAAGCTATATTCCTACCGGACTCACCGTGGCCGGTGCCATTGTCTATAACAGCCAGACTGTGACCAACCCGCCTAAAAGTTGGGCAGACCTCACGAGTGCCCATTGGAAAGGCGCCGTTGGGATGAACAATCCCGCTATATCGGGGCCGACCTACAGCGTAGTGGCCGGGATAATGCATCAGCTGGGAGGAGTTACCCAAGGTGAGCAGTTCTTCAAGCAGTTGGCAGCCAATGGTCTTCACGTGTTTACGACCAATAAGGTCACTCTGACTTCACTGCTTCAAGGGCAGATAAAGCTTGCAATCGTGCAAAACTCGGCGGGAATCGGATTCGAGTACAAGTATCCACAGCTTAGGGTGGCCTACCCGACCAGCGTGACGGATCTTCCCAGTGTTATTGGTATTGATGCCAAGGTTTCCAAGATCGAGCAGGCTGAGGCAGAAAAGTTTGCGAACTTCGTATATTCGGCACAAGGCCAGAATGTGATGCTCTCGGGCGATCCTCACGGTGATTCGTTATTCTTCCCGATCGTCAGCGGCACCTCCCAGCACAAGCTCGTCCCGTCGCTGAGCTCGATTCCACTGCAGTTCATCAATCCCAATGTGTGGGGAACGCGAGAGAGCGCGATTAACCAGTGGTTTACCGCCAACGTCGTAAACGGATGATCTGCGCGAGGAGTAGCTGGTCTTTGCTCCATGACGGCGCAGATGCCAAGGTTTTTCCAGCGAGTTGGCGCAAGTGATAGCTGATGGTGCCGCAGGAAGTTTGCGGGGATTTGCGATGCGGGCAAAGTGTGGCCGCATCGCCGCATTCGCATTTGTCACTTTGCTCCTTGTAGTGCCTTCCTTGAGCTTCCTGGTCCAGG
>DAHVOF010000277.1 GCA_027318945.1 Actinomycetota bacterium
GATCGCACTTTTATCTGCTCTGCATCTGAACGCGATGCTGGACCGACCAACAACTGGAGAGATCCAGTAGAGATGCGCGAGACTCTGAATGGGCTATTCAAGGGCTCGATGAGGGGCCGAACGATGTATGTGGTGCCTTTCTCAATGGGTCCTTTGGGTTCTCCATTTTCCCAGATTGGGGTAGAGATAACCGATTCGGCTTATGTGGCAGTCAGCATGCGAATTATGACGAAGATGGGGCAGGCTGTTCTTGACGAGCTTGGAAAGAACGGAGATTTTGTCCACTGTCTGCATTCGGTCGGAGCACCGCTTTCACCCGGTCATGCTGATGTTCCCTGGCCGTGCGATGCAGACAACAAGTACATCGTTCACTTTCCCGAAACGAGAGAGATTTGGTCTTACGGATCTGGATACGGTGGCAATGCCCTGCTCGGAAAGAAGTGTCTAGCTCTCCGCATTGCTTCAGTTATGGCTCGCGATGACGGCTGGCTTGCGGAGCATATGTTGATTATGAAGTTGACAGATCCAAGCGGCAAGAGCCACTTTATCAGTGGGGCTTTTCCATCGGCATGCGGCAAGACGAACCTGGCAATGCTGCTGCCGACTCTACCTGGTTGGAAGGTTGAAACCATTGGCGATGATATTTGCTGGCTTCGGTTTGGTGCTGACGGCCGACTTTACGGAGTGAATCCTGAAGCAGGATTTTTTGGAGTAGCTCCTGGCACCAGTACAAATACAAATCGCAACGCTATGGAGACGATATCAGGCGACACGATATTCACTAACACTGCCGTGACGCCAGATGGGGACGTCTGGTGGGAAGGGATGGATGGAGAGCCGCCACAGGGACTGGTTGATTGGCAGGGCAATGAGTGGTCGGCGGATTCATCAAAACCTGCAGCCCACCCGAATGCGCGCTTTACGGTAGCCGCAGAGCGCGCTCCCTACATTGCAAAGGAGTGGCAGGATCCGAATGGAGTGCCAATTTCGGCTATCCTGTTCGGAGGGCGGCGCGCTTCTCTAATACCGCTGGTTACTGAGGCGAAGTCATGGGAGCATGGCGTTTTTCTCGGCTCAGTCATCGCCTCTGAGACTACCGCAGCTGCGGAAGGAAAAGTAGGGAACCTCCGCCGCGACCCGTTCGCAATGCTTCCATTCTGCGGATATAACATGGCGGATTATTTCGCGCACTGGCTCTCGATGGGCATGAAGGGAGATACTTCGAACTTGCCCAAGATATATCTCGTCAACTGGTTCAGAAAAGACGAAAATGGTAAGTTTATGTGGCCTGGTTTCGGGGATAATGCTCGCGTACTCGCTTGGATCGTATCTCGCTTAGAAGGAAAGGTTGGTGCTCAGGAAACTCCACTGGGCTTTACTCCAAAGCCTGAGGATATCGACACCACGGGACTTTCGATCTCCGAGGAGGTGCTTTCGGCGCTCTTCTCGGTGGACAATTCGAGGCTTGTTGACGAAGCGGATGATATCGCCGTCCACTACCAGCAGTTTGGTGAAGATCTTCCTAAGGAGCTTTCGGATCAGCTCGCGCGTCTTAAAGAAGCTTCGCTCAGCTAATTTCTATTAGCTGCGGTTTTATGAGCAAGGGGCTCCGCGTGGTGGAGTCCCTTTAATTTTACGGTCAGGATCGGCGCTCTAATACTTTGTGCAATGGTATAGCTGGCTTAAAATGCATTACCATTTATTTTGAATGTCGGCCATAGCCTTCACGAACACTCCATCGTGCTTGTCCGTGGTGTGGCGCGACTTATATCTTGGTTTAGGATTGGCAGAGGTTCGATTAGCAGTCATATGCCTGAGAGATTACGCGATCGCTGGTGACTGCCACTTATTTGTAACCAAAAGGAAGCGTGAGAGTTTGGCTGTTGGCGGGAGTGTGGGTCCATCTAGCGTTCAAGCTGAAATCAAAGGCGCGTTGTGCAGCAGGTGGTCGAACATTCGTCGAGGCTTTCAGCATCCCCGGGTGAGTTCGCAATTGTGGAGGGATCCAGAAGTTCCATAGCCAGATCTGCGATCATCGAGACAAATTCCGGCGAATCGGATGAGGTCTTGGCTCTAACGAGCGCTATTCCAAGCTGGCGAGCTTTTTCCGCTACCAGAATGTCCAGATCGTACACTACTTCCATGTGGTCAGAAATGAAGCTGATCGGAACTATGACCACGTTCCGTACTCCTCTTTCACCAAGAGTTCTTAGCTGGTCTGATACGTCAGGCTCCAGCCACGGCTGGGAAGGTGGACCCGATCTCGACTGAAACGCGAGCGAGTAGGGGTATGCTATCCCGGTTTGCATCTCAATCCCTGCTACCACAAGATTCGTAGCGCTCGTTAGCTGATTCAGGTAGGGAGAGGCATCGGCCATCGCCTTCGGGATGGAATGAGCAGTAAAAATCAGCTCGGCCGAGCCCGGCGCAGGGAGCCTGTTCAATGCGGCAACTGAATTGGAAATCAAAGGGTTGATGAAGCCGGGGTGGGAGTAGTAATGCCGAATCTTTACTACTTCTGGGGCGTCGATACCGGTTGCTTTCCTTGCTGACTCGATATCAAGTTTGTATTGCTTGCAGCCGGGAAATGATCCAAAGGCGGAAGTCACGAATGCCATTGCTCGTTTTCGGCCGTCACGCTGCATCTGTGCCAGGGCCTCATGAACGTAAGGGGTGAAATTGCGATTGCCATAGTAGATCGGAAGGTTTATGCCACGTCGAGCGAATTCCGACTCGATCCTTAGAATTAGACCCTGGTTTATCTCATTAAGAGGACTTTTACCGCCGAACAAGCGGTATTGGTTCGCCACAACCTCAAGCCGTTCCCTGGGCACATCTCTTCCCCGGGTGACATTCTCGAGAAATGGAAGTATATCTGATTCCTGATTTGGGCCTCCGAAAGACTGAAATAGGAATGCGTCGAAGCTCAATATGGCAATCCTACCGTACGGCTTTTTGGACTTTGCCAACCTTTATGCAGGAGGTGCAGACATTCATGCGCTTCGTCGTCGAGCCTACTATTGCGCGAACCCTCTGAATATTAGGATTCCAGCGCCTTTTGGTTCGGCGGTGTGAGTGGCTGATGGTCATGCCAAAGGCTGGTCCCTTGCCGCATATTTCGCATACCGATGCCACTTCGTTACACCTCTTGTCTAGACACTGAAAATAGCTCGATTAATTCTAGGATGAATCTCAGGAAATGCGTTCAATCGCGATCCCTTATATTAGCATTTGCGCCGATGGATCATGCTCAAGAGGTTTCGGTTAATCAATTGATAGGAGTTGTTGAGGCAACTGCCGGACTATTGGAGCGATTCAAGAGTTCGATAAATCGCCTCAACGTATATCCTGTGCCAGACGGCGATACAGGCGCCAATCTGTCATTGACGTTCCAGTCCGTTCTCAAGGAGATTCGCGAATCGGGCGACGGAAGTGCCGATATCGCCTCGTGCGTCAGCGCAATTTCCAAGGGAGCGCTTATGGGGGCACGCGGCAACTCCGGGGTGATCTTTTCTCAGATTTTGCGTGGCTTCGCTGAAGGGGTAAAAATCGCCGATGAATCGGGTGCGAGCTTTTGGCGGGGTGTAGCCCTAGGAATCGAGCGGGGTTCGGAGCTTGCAGATCGGGCGGTTCTGAAGCCGGTGGAGGGAACCATTCTGACCGTGGCTCGAAGGGCGGCGGATGTAGCTCGTACTCTTGCTGATGATGACCCGGTGGATTCTATATACCGTTTGAGGGAGAGCTCCAAAGAGGCTCTTTTGCAGACGCCCCTCCAGCTGCCGATTCTCGCGGAGGCCAATGTGGTGGATGCGGGAGGAGCGGGTTTCGTACTTTTCATAGACGCTATCGCAAAGGTGATCGATCCTAATTATCAGGATTGGGACCGATCTTGGCTGGGAAGTCCGGAAGGTGGGCTCGACGGTGCTCTGGCAGATCGTGGGTCGCAATACGGGGATGTTTCCGAGCTTAGATATGAGGTTATGTTTCTTCTTGAGGCCTCGGATGCTGCGATAGATGGTTTCCGCGAAGTGTGGGCTGGAATAGGTGATTCGATTGTCGTAGTGGGCCAAGACGGGCTTTGGAACTGCCATATCCATACGGACGACATAGGCGCATCGATAGAGGCGGGAATTGAAGCCGGTAAGCCGAGGAATATTCGGGTAACTGACCTTGCTGAACAGGTGAGCGAGGAGCATTGGGTAGTTGCGGCAAATGGTGTAGGAGCGCCCAATCCACTTGGAGTGTCGGATGAGGGATCGGTCACGGCCGTTATCGCTGTCGCGAATGGTGAAGGAATCGGTCGCATATTCCGGTCAATGGGAGTTCACAGGATCGTAATGGGCGGCCAGTCGATGAATCCGTCTACGGCGGACATAACCGCCGCCATCGACGAGCTTGAAGCCGAACAGATCATAATTCTTCCAAACAACACGAATATCATTCCTGTGGCGCAGCTGGCGGCGGAGTTGAGCGCAAGAACAGTAGTAGTTCTTCCCACGACCGGAGTTATCGAGGGATTTGCAGCGTTGATGGAGTTCGATCCTATGGCGCAGATATTCGAAAATGTTGAGATCATGAGTCGAAGCGTTGAGAAGGTCGTCGCAGGGGAAGTTACGCGGGCAGTGAGATCCTCGAAGTGGGCCGGTGGCAAGATAGCCAACGGGGATTATATGGGAATTGGACGGGAAGGTATCCTCGCCGTCGAGCCGTCCCTTGCTGCGGCCTCAATAAGGTTGCTGAGCGCGCTGAACTTCCCGGGAGCGGAGATTGTTACCATAATTGAGGGTGAAGGCTCCTCTCAGGCCGTCACTAGGGAAGTGTCTGAATGGTTGATAGCTAACCTGCATGGCGTAGAGATAGAGATTCATCATGGGGGACAGCCACTTTATCCGTACCTCTTCGGCGTTGAGTAGCCACTGAAACTACAGATGTAACATCTGCGCAATATGCTATAAATGAGGGCTGTCCCGGGGCAGAGGCGAGTTTACGAGGTTCGACCATCAGAGAGCTGATTTCGTTAATTGAGGTTCCCGTAACGCGCCTGAGTGGCGTTGGCGACAAGAAAGCTTATTCCCTTTCGGAGCTTGGGATAGAGTCAGTTTTCGATTTGGTTACGTATTACCCTCGACGTTGGGTTGACAGGTCCAGGCAGGTTTCGCTGATTGATCTGGCTGTCGGGGAAGAAGCCATGATCCTTGCGCGTATTCGCCGTACACAGGTGCGGAGGACGCAAACGGGGAAAATCATTGTCGAAATAGACGCGTTCGACGGAACAGGCTATCTCCATGTCGTATTTTTCAACCAGCCTTGGCGTGCCAAACAGCTGCGTGAGGGGGTCGAGGCAGTTTTTTTTGGGAAATTGGAGAGATTCCGGCGTGTGACACAAATGTCAAATCCGGTAGTCGACCTGATTGGGGACCGCACGGGGAAGATAGTCCCCATTTATCCACAATCTGAGAGAGCGGGGTTACCGTCGTGGGAGATTGCCAAGTTAGTTGATGACGCCATTGGCCGGATGGGCGAAGTATTCGACCCGGTTCCGGTGCAGATCCTCGATAGGCTTGACATGCTCGGCAGAACGGCTGCGATAAGGGCTATACATAACCCGTCGACGATGGCAGAGAAGTTTGCAGCGAGGCGCAGGCTTGCATTTGACGAGCTGCTCCGTCTCCAGCTAATGCTCAGGAAATCGAAAGTGGAGCAAGCCCGGAGTTTAAGGGGAATTTCCCATGACGTCTCTCCAATGTTTGGGAGCCGGATCCACACCTCTCGCCGGAATGCCGGGCTTTTTTCCGAGGCGACATTTGATCTCAAAGAGGATGGCCAGCCGTTTCTTGCAGCAGAATTTTTCGCTTCTCTTTCATTTGATCTCACTAACGCTCAAAAACGAGCGCTTGACGAGATTGCAAATGACATGCGGCTGCCTGTTCCCATGCACCGGCTGCTGCAAGGCGACGTGGGCTCTGGAAAGACAATGGTGGCACTGGGGATGCTTCTCATGGCTGTCCAGGGCCGGTATCAAGGCGCGTTGATGGCGCCTACTGAAGTTCTGGCTGAGCAGCACTGGATAACGCTCTCTCAGCTTTTGAAAGGTTTCGTTGTTCCCGGGTCTCGCGATAGTGGGCTTTTCGAAGATAGCGAGCGATCGATCAGGGTTGAGATGCTGTCAGGCAAAGTTCCAATTGCGACGCGCAGGAACATACTTAGCGGCCTGGCTTCGGGTGCGATCGACATTGTTGTAGGAACCCATGCGTTGATATCCGACGGTGTGCGGTTCAAATCCCTAGGGGCAGTCGTGGTTGATGAGCAGCACCGATTTGGGGTCGAGCAGCGTGCGGCACTCAAGGAGCGTTCGCGAACCGGGCACGGCCTCGATCCTGACGTCCTAGTGATGACGGCGACTCCTATTCCGAGGACCGCGGCGATGACTGTGTTCGGTGACCTGGATCTTACTGTGCTCGACGAAATGCCTCCGGGTAGGACACCTATAGTCACTAAATGGGCCAGGTCTTCTGAGCAATACAGCAAAGTCATAGAGCGGATTCGCTCAGAGGTTGCAGATGGACGACAGGCATATGTTGTTTGTCCCCTAGTTGAGGGCTCGGAAAGGGTAGTCGCTAAGTCGGCTACTGACGAGTTTGAAAGGCTTCGGAATGAGGAGTTGAACGGGTTGCGACTTGGCCTCCTCCATGGACAGATGTCTACACGGGACAAAGAGGCGGTTATGGAGGAGTTTCGTGCGGGTCGCTTGGATGTGCTCGTTGCCACAACCGTGATAGAGGTAGGGGTGGACGTTCCCAATGCCACCGTGATGGTTATCGAGAATGCCGACCGATTCGGTATGGCTCAACTCCATCAGCTTCGGGGTCGTGTCGGAAGAGGTGCAGTAAGAAGCTACTGCTACCTTATTTCACGGGCACAGCCGGATGAAGCCAATCCGCGCTTGGAAGCGATAGTCTCATCAACCGACGGTTTTTTTCTGGCGGAAAAGGATCTTGAGTTGCGTGGCGAAGGCACCATCATGGGTAGTCGTCAGAAGGGGCGAAGTGACCTCAGGCTTGCCTCTGTGGCAAAGGACAGAGATCTTGTTGAACTCGCTCAGGCTGTCGCCAGAGACATAGTGGGAGATGATCCAGATATGGTGAAATTTCCGACACTTGTCAGGGAACTCGCGGCATTTCAAAATCCCCAAGAGAGCGAGTTCATCTTCTTGTCCTGATCAGATTTGCAGCTATTTTATTGGCCAAGTTGGTCAGTGCTTCCCAGCAATGGGAGGTCTTGGCCAGTGTCCATTTGGCTGAAATAGTGCTGCCAGGGTGACGAGAGGGATTGGCGCGGATCTTTGCCTAACTCATTGCGGCACAATCCTTGCAGGGGCGTCTCGAAGAAATGCAGTTGCTAAGTTTGAATCTGTGCGGGTGCTTACAGGTGCTAACAAGAGCAGGAAGCTTTCCTCCCGAGTCTCAGGTGCGACGAGGCCTACATCGGCTCGCGTAAGGAAGTCTGTTTTCGATATCCTGGGATCACGTTTCGGCATCGAGGGGATGACGGTACTCGATCTATTTGCCGGCACTGGGGCATTGGGAATAGAGGCACTGTCGCGAGGAGCGCGGTATGCCTGGTTTGTAGATCGTTCCAGGGAGTCGATCCGGACGATTAGGGAGAATCTTTCGCGGCTGGATGTTGCCCAGGAGCGTTACCGGGTTGTGACCAAGGACTACGGCCACTTTCTGGGTGGTTATTTCGAAGAAAAGTTCGATATAGCGTTTCTTGATCCTCCCTATGCATTCAGCGAATGGAAGGAACTTTTAGCCAAAGTACCTGCGACTGTCATGGTTTGCGAGAGTGCGAGCCCGGTGGAGACGCCAGGCGGGCTGGAGAAATTGTTAGAGCGCAAGTATGGAACTACATTAGTGACGCTGATCATAGATTCAAAGTCTGGAAGCTAAGAAAGGTGCTGTGAGTTCATTGAAAATCGCTCTTTTCCCTGGATCGTTCGATCCATTCCATAATGGCCATTTAGAGATTGTCGAGAGGGCGTCGCAACTTTTCGATAAGGTGGTCGTTGCGGCAATGCGCAATCCGCAAAAGGCGGGTCCTCTGTTCTCACTTCACGAAAGGGAGTCAATGATTGAGAAAAGTGTGGCCCACATCGGTAATGTCGAGATTGTTGGGCTATCGACGTTGGTAGTTACTCTTGCGCAGGAGATGGGAGCCTCGGTAATAATAAGAGGTTTGCGAGCGGTGTCGGATTTTGAAAACGAGCTGCAAATGGCGCAAATGAATCGGGAGCTGTCAGGAATTGACACCGTGTTCATCCCGACGAGCGCGGAGTACTCCTTCCTTGCTTCGCGATTATTGAGGGAAGTTTGGCACTATGGCGGGGATGTCTCGTCGATGGTTCCGCCACCCGTGGCATCGGCTCTCGCAGAAAGTATGCGATAAGTTACTAATGCATTATGGACAACCTTAGGTGGGATAGTGGACGAAGACGAGTATTCGGAACAAAGGATCACGCTCGAAGAGGCGCTTTCTGCCATAGCTGAGCTTGTAGAAAACGCGAGAGCCATGCCCCTCTCCGCATCCGTGCTTGTCCCGCGTGACGAGGTCCTTTTCCTTGTAGATGCAGCCCTTGATGCATTGCCTATAGAGATTCGCAATGCTCAGCTAATTTTGCGGGAGAGGCACGACATCGCTGATAAGGCCCGGTTTGAGGCAGAGGAGATCATTGCAGCCGCAACAGCGAAAGCAGAGCGGCTTGTGGCTCGCACGGAAATTATGAGGCAAGCGGGCCAGAATGCGAATCGTCTGATGCAGTCGGCCAAGGAAGAGGCTGCGCGTCTTAAATATGATGCTCAGGATTTTGTGGATCAGAAACTCGCCAGTTTCGAAATCGCGCTGGATGCTATTCAGAGGTCGGTCAAGGCCGGGAGATCTAAGCTTGCTCCGGCAATCAATGAGCCATTTGATCCGGATAACCCCCTTGGTGAAGCCGAGATCGAGGAATTTGAGGACAGCCCTTTTTATGATCAGGATCAGTAGATGAGCTTAAAGCACCCTTTTGCCATGGGCATCACGAGGTTGCGCAAAGAGCCGGCTTCGGTTCTAGGTTTTGAACTAAGTGGTCGAATGGATGACCTGCGTGTAGCTTCATCCTGCGTCGGTGATGACGAGCTGATAGACGTAGTTGGCATCGCAGAGTCTGTCCACGGCGGGATTCTCATTACGGCGACTATCTCGGCAGGTTGGAAGGGCGAGTGCAGGCGATGTCTCGGTGTAGCCGTGGGAAGACTTGAGATATCCCTTCGGGAGCTTTTTGAGCGGGAGGAAACTGGCGCGCAGCGGTTTGCCGAAGGCGACACTTACCCTTATTCTGGCGACGTGCTGGATCTTCAGGAGATGATCAAGGATCAGGTGCTGCTCGAGCTTCCGTTGGCGCCACTCTGCAAGGGTGATTGCAAGGGACTGTGTGCTACCTGTGGGAAGGATCTCAATCTTGGTCCATGCGGCTGTGGGAGCACGCCCGTGGATCTCGGGTGGAGCGCACTTGACGCTTTGGTCGACAAAGACCGTTAGGATATTACTCTGGTAATTTCGGTGGCCACCTGTGGTGCCCATGAGACTCACTGGAACACGTATAATGTGTCGATCGAATTCCAGGGATCTACCGAATGCGAAGACTTTGAGAGAGAGAAAAGATGGCGGTTCCTAAGAGGAAAACTTCCAAGGCAAAGACCAGATCAAAAAGGGCGTCGGCTTGGTCGTTGAGGCTTCCTTCGCGAAGTGTTTGCCCCCAATGCAATTCTTCTAAGCAGCCACATGTGGTTTGTCCGACTTGCGGGTGGTATCACGGCCGTCAGGCCGTTCAAGTGGGCTAGCAGTGCTACCAATAGCTCTGGACGTGGAGGGCGGAGATAACGCCCCAGGCGTTGTAATCGAAGGCGCAAGAAGGGCCCGCGACGAGCTTGCTGTGCCAATAATCATGGTTGGTACGGCCGAAACAATCGACAAGCTTGATGATTTTGATGTCGTTGAAGCTGCCGAGATAATCGCGATGGATGAGGATCCAGCGTCGGCCGTGCGATCGAAGCGGGATTCGACTTTAGTGCGATGTGCCGAGCTGGTGAGAGACGGGAAAGCCTCGGCGATGATCTCAGCCGGGAACACCGGTGCCGCTATGGCGTCAGCGCTGCTCAAAATGGGTAGGATTCGAGGCGTGGCTAGACCTGCAATAGCTACGACGATTCCTGTGCCCGGATCTACGCCAACCGTGCTTCTGGATTCGGGCGCCAATTCAGAATGTTTGCCTGGTTGGTTGGCGCAATTTGGTCAAATGGGTTCGATCTTTGCACGTGAAGCATTCGATATCGCAGATCCCAAGGTTGGCATAATGTCAATCGGCGAAGAGAAGTCTAAGGGAAATTCGCTTGTAAAAGAGGCGCATCAGCTTCTCGAGAAGGTCAAGGGGATCACCTTCATTGGCAACGTCGAGGGTCGGGATGTCATGTCTGACCGAGTCGATGTGGTCGTTACCGATGGCTTTACCGGGAACGTCGTTCTCAAGACACTCGAAGGCGGCGTGAGAGCTGTCGCCAAGGCGGTCGTAGGCGCTCTTCAGGGTGGTGAAGACGGGTCGAATGTGTTCGAGCTGGCGTTTCCGAAGTTGCTTGATCTTTGGTCTGCCCTCGACCCGGACTCTTATGGAGGGGCGATGCTTCTAGGCGTAAATGGCGTGTGTGTGATATCACACGGCTCATCATCGGCTAACGCGATATTTCATGCCATCAGAACAACGTCTGTACTAGTCCGTCACGATTTGGTTGGGAAGCTTTCGGCGGGAATCTCCGGTTTGTCGGCAGATCTGGGATGATGAGTTTGCGCTATCGAGTAGGGCATCTATTTGGCGATGAGGGATTCGCCGGCTTTGGCTTTGTCGTCGACACCTTGCAATTTCTGTTTAAGGTGCAAATTTTGGGAGAGATCAAGTGACTCGGAACAAGGTTTTCGAAATAATCCGGAACCATCTTGCGGACATTCTCGAGATAGATCCAGGAGGGATCATCGAAACGAGTTCGTTTACTGACGATCTGAACGCCGATTCTCTTGCTTTAATTGAGTTAGTTGAAGCGATTGAAGAGGAGTTCTCGTCCAAAGGAAATGGTTTTAGGATTGAAGACGAGGATTTAGAGGAACTAAGAACGGTTCGAGATGCAGTTGATTATGTCGTGGAGAAGCTCAATATCTGAACGCCAAGAACTCTGGATTCGAGCAGTACCTGTTATTTCGATAGAACTGGGTAGGGTCTGTGTCTGATGCTGCCGTCGGAGGCCAATCCCAGTACGATCAGGCTCTAACCGCTCTGATCGAGAGACTGGGTATTCTTGGCATCTCGAGGGCGAGCCTGACCCAGGCTGTCACCCACCGCTCCTACTGCGCAGAGCACTCGGGCACTACTTCCAACGAGCGGCTCGAATTTCTCGGTGACTCTATCCTCGGTTTGGTGGTGGGCAAGTACATTTTCATGTCCTTCTCCTCTTACGAAGAGGGGGAGCTGACCAAGTTGAGAGCGTCAGTTGTGAGTTCTCATACCTTGTCAAAAGTTGCTCGATCCATAGGTTTGGGAGAATTTCTTCTCCTTGGAAGGGGTGAAGAGGCTTCCGGAGGCAGGGATAAGAATTCCATACTTTCCGATTCTCTTGAGGCCGTGATGGGTATGGTCTATCTCGAGCTTGGGTTTGCCGCGGCAGAGAAGCTCGTGCTCACTCTTTTGAAACCCGAAATTGAAGCCCACGCATTGGACCCTGGTCTCGCTGATTTCAAATCTCGATTGCAGGAGTTGCTCGCTCAGGTTTCGATGAAGCCCCCTTTTTACGAAGTGGATTGGAGTGGTCCCGACCACGCGAGGGTATTTAGAGCTACCGTAAAGGTCGATGGCACGATTTTTGGGAGAGGAAAGGGTTCTTCGAAGAAGCTTGCTGAGCAGCGGGCGGCTGAGGATGCTCTAGAAACTCTGGCGCAAGTTGAATTCGACGGTGAAGCGGCAGGGAAGTAGCTTTTCGCATGCCGGAGCTGCCGGAGATTGAAACTATCAAAAGGGACCTGCGTGACAGGATTCTCGATCGTGAGATCCGCGGGGTAGTGATTAACAACGTTAGATCGGTGCGCGCCCACTCCTCCCTTGAAGAATTCACGGCGCCACTGTTGGAAAGTAAGGTCGTAGAAGTACATCGCAAGGGGAAGTTCCTCTCGATTGCGATACAGCCCAGAGCCCTCGCCAGTGTTGTAATTGTGGCCCATATGGGAATGAGCGGACAGCTACGGATATTTTCCATGGACGATGATTTGCCAAAGCATTCGCATATTTGTTTCAATCTGTCGGGAGAGTTGAGGCTCGTTTTTGTAGACCCGCGAACTTTTGGCCAGATGTATTTGGACAGCTCTGCTTTCAATGGCGTGGCCGCTTCTCTTGCCAGACTCGGTATTGACCCTTTGTATCAGGAGACGCTAATACCTGAGGCGTTGAAGCGGTATACCAAAAGCAGGATCGGTGTGAAATGGCTATTGCTTGATCAAGCGATTCTCTGTGGAATTGGGAACATGTACGCGGACGAGATTCTTTTCCGCGCCGGTATCAAATTTGATCGTCCTGGCAATATGCTCACGGCTTCCGAACTGGAACAGCTGGCAGGCTCGGTGCGTTATGTGTTGAATGCGGCAGTGGACTTGAGGGGATCGAGCTTGAGGGATCTTCAGTACAGGGATGTTGATGGCGCGATCGGTGGCTACCAGCAGTTTCACATGGTGTACGGGCGGGAGGGGGAGCCGTGCCGAAGGTGCGGCGCCAAGATTGAGCGGGTGTTTGCAAAGGGGCGGTCGTCTTACCTTTGTCGCTCATGCCAGAGGTAATTTCAGGTAGTCTTTTGTAGCCGCCATCGAGGGGATCTTCATTAAGGAGAGTATGGGTGTTTTTACGCTCCCTGACAATCAAAGGATTTAAGTCTTTCGCCGATCCTGTCACTATTGATCTTTCGTCTGGCGTCTCAGTTATTGTGGGGCCAAACGGTTCAGGTAAGTCGAATATTGCCGATGCTATCGCATGGGTATTGGGGGCGCAAGGTCCAAAAACGGTGAGATCTTCCAAGATGGATGATGTGATTTTCTCTGGCGCTGGAAAGAGGGGACCTCTGGGGCGTGCTGAAGTTTCTATCGTGTTCGACAATTCCGACGGCGGTCTTCAACTCGATTTGCCAGAAGTTACGGTTACACGAACTCTTTTTAGATCCGGTGAAAGCGAATATTCCCTCAATGGCAATCCGTGCAGGCTGATCGACCTTCAGGACATTTTGTCTGACGCTGGTGTAGGCCACCAGCAGCATATCATCATCTCGCAGGGCCAATTGGACACTATCCTCAATGCGAAGCCGGAAGAACGAAGGGAAGTTGTCGAAGAGGCCGCTGGCATAACGAAATTTAAGAAAAGGAGAGAGCGCACCGAGCGCCGGCTCGCCTCAATGGAAGGGGATCTTGCTCGGGCGGAAGATCTCGTGCGCGAGGTCCGGCGTCAGATCCGACCGCTTGCCCAACAGGCAGCCAAAGCTAAGCACCAACTTGAAATCCGGGACCGTTTAGCAGCGCTGAAGCGATATTTAGCCGGGGCCGAGATGCGGGCCCTGGAAAGTATTGCCGAGGATGCAGTGCACGGCAGGGTAGAGGCCGAATTAGCACTATTCGAAGCGCAAAACGAGATTTCCAGCATTGACCAAGTCATCGCCGTTTGGGAAAGCCGCGAATCGCAGGTGAGCGCCGATAACCTGTTCGATCTAACCACGCGTGGGGAGGCCCTTTTCGAGCGGCTCAAGTCGGTATTAAGTCTTGCACAGCAGAAGCGACAATCCCTAGAAGAGAGGCTTAAGGCGTCTGACAGGAGTAGGGCGGTAGCATCAATTCGCTCTGAGCTGGATTCACTTAATGTTGAACTTGTGGGAATAGAGAGCGAAATTGTCGAGCTGGGATCTGAGCTGTCGTATCTCGAAGAGGAGGAGAAGAGCTTCAGGTTGGAGGAGACTCCTGAAATCGCGGAAGAACTTCAGGCGCTAAATTCGAGATTTAGCGACGTGGCGAGCGAGAATAGCAGGCTTCATTCCCGGAGGAATTCGCTGGCCGAGACGGCCGAAAGAATTGCATCGCAGCTTCATGAGCTTGAATTGAGGCGGGCGAAATTGACAAGTCAGTTGGTTGCGAAGAGCGCGGAACATGATCAGGTGCAAGATCGGTTAACGCAGCTAGGCGGGCTTTGCGGGCAAATTGAATCCCAGCATGCGGAGAGTTCGGCGGCTGAGATGTCGATAAAGGCCCAGCTTGAAGATGCATTAGCTGGCAATATTGCGGGCGAGGTTGTAGTCAACTCGCTCCGTGCAAAAGTTTCCGCCTACGAGGTTGCCATTGACGAGGGAAGGTCAAGAACTCAAGCCGAGGCACTGCGCCCTCTTTCCGGCTTCATCGGCGCGCTTGTTGACGTAATCGAGATCAAGAGCGGATATGAGAGAGCCTTCTCAGCGGCCTTGCAGGGCCTAGCGACTTCAGTGCTTGCGAAGGACTTGGATTCCGCTTTGGACGGGCTTCGCCACCTTAAAACGAAAAACCTTGAAGGTTCGATAATTCCGATTTCGCATTTTGCGAGCGGCGTGGGGTTTGGGGGTGGAAAGCCGCCAGCCGACGCGGAGCCATTGCGGGAGCACATTTTGACTACCGGTGCGAAGCTTTCGGACTTTCTTGACGAGATCCTTCGGCATACTTATGTAGTGCGTGGGGCACTCGAAGAGGCTATCGAATTGCACGAAAGTTTTCCCGGCTTGGTCTTCGTGACCCTTCAGGGCGAACGCTTGGGTCCGGACGGGCTATGGACCGCTCTTCGACCTATGCAAGCTACTGGAGTGGCACTTGAGCGTGCTCTCGCTGAGCTTGAAATTGCTGAATCAGAGCAGGTGTTGAAAGCAACAGAAGTCGCGAGGCTACAGGCCGTGCAGGAGGACGCAGCGGGGAAATGTGAAATCTTGCGTAATCAGCTGGAGAATCTTAGGAAGGAGCATGCGGGCCTAAAGGTGTTGCCAGGCAGAATTGCAGAAGACGTCGGTCGGCTTGTCGCTGAGGTGGAGTCGCTCGATGCGGAGCAGTCGGCTCTAGGCGATCGAGCGCATTCGGTATCGGCTGAGCTTGAGGAACTGGATTTCAACCTAGGCAAATCTGACAACCTTATTTTGTCGTTCAAAGCGGAGATTGGCGAGCTGCAGCGAAAGATGAAGGAACAATATTCCAAGAGAAGGGAGTTGGACCAAAAGGGTGCGGATCTCGAGCTTCGAGCGGCCAAGCTCGAACAAGCAAGGCTCGGGCTTGAGCGCTCTCGCGAATCGTCCGCCTTGCGGATGGCGCAGGAGTTAGAGATCCAGGCATCTATGCAGAAGGATTTGGCTTCATGGAACAGGGCGGCAATCGGGCTGTTCCACGTCATAGCGGACGCTTCCCGCTTAGAAAGTTGGGCTTCCGGAGTCCTCGAAGAGCTTAGGCGGGATCGAATCCAACTTCTAAATGAAGCTCGGCTGAAATCCGAGAAGCTAAGTGAGGCTAGATCGAAAAGATCGCGGCTAGAAGCCGAGCTGAATGACAGGCGCGAGGCTTTGCAGGTGTTTACGGTTCGGCAGTCAGAGGCGCGAGTGCGATTGGAGACCATAGGTGAAAGAATCAGAAGAGATCTCGGGATCGAGGTTGAGATCGCGAAGAACACGCCGGTCCCGGAGGGCGTTCACCCGTCCGAGGCGGAATTCCTGCTTCGGCAACTAGAGGACGAACTATCTCGCTTGGGACCAGTTAATGAGCTCGCAGAACTCGAGCTCAGCGAGCTGACGGAAAAAAAACAGTTTCTGGAGTCTCAGCTCGAAGATGTTAATGCTTCGCGACGTGAACTCGGCAAAGTGATCCAGTCGATTGATTCGGAGATGCTCCAGATTTTTAGAAGCGCTGTATCAGATGTAGCAGAAAACTTTAGCATCCTCTTTGAACAGCTGTTTCAGGGTGGTAAAGGCAGGCTCGTCATGACGGACCCTAATGAGCCCATGAAGTCCGGTCTTGACGTCGAGGCTACCCTGCCCGGAAAGAGCATCAAACGGCTGTCCCTGCTTTCTGGAGGGGAGCGCTCGTTGATCTCGCTCGCGTTTCTTTTCTCAGTGTTTGAGTCCAGGCCATCGCCTTTCTATATTCTGGACGAAGTCGAGGCCGCACTTGACGACATCAATCTCAACAGGTTTCTACGGCTTATAACATCTTTTGGCAAATCCTCTCAACTGCTAATAATTTCTCATCAAAAGCGGACAATGGAGGTGGCTGATCTCTTATATGGTGTCACAATGGAGCAAGGCGGCTCTACTAAAGTGGTTTCCCAGAGAATGGCGGCCATAGGTGCAAATCTCGAGTAAATGAGTATTTCGTCGATCTCTCGCTGGGATTGTCTAGGCTGACTTAGCGATGATGACCCTAACTGTGATTGCCATTGTCCTCTTGGTTCTTTTGGCCTCAACGATTTATGTAGTGGCCAGAGGCCATGCGAAAAGGCTGACTTCCTCGGGCCCGTCCGCAATGACACGGGCTTTCGAAGAGATTGTCTCTCGGGAGCCTGCGGACCCAGGTGAATCGGCCGTCGAGGTTTTGCCTGCCGCTGATATGAGAAGAGGCGTGGGTCGAGCACGCTCCGCATTTCGGAAGTTATTCAGTACCATGTTGAGCGGGAGCGCAGTCAACCAGCGACTATGGGACGATCTTGAAGAGACCCTTCTTTTGTCTGATTTGGGGATGGAATTGACATCGTGGGTGATCGATGGGGCCAAAAAGCAGGTTGAGGCTGCGAACTCAGTTGATGGCACGACCTTGGCTGAGGCGGTCAGGCAGCAACTGCGCAGCCTATTTGTCGATTCTGACCGGGATCTTGAATTTTCAGATATTGCGCCCACTGTCTGGCTGATCGTCGGAGTGAATGGCGTCGGTAAGACTACCTCCATAGGAAAGCTTGCCGCAATGGCTGGTGCCGACGGAAAGCGCGTTGTGCTGGCTGCTGCCGACACCTTCAGAGCCGCTGCTGCAGATCAGCTTCAAATGTGGGCTGAACGGACAGGAGCAGACATTGTCAGATCCGTGCCAGGCGCTGATCCGTCTTCGGTGGTGTATGATTCGATTCAGAGGGCAGCTGCGAGGGGGTATGACCTTGTCATAGCCGACACCGCCGGAAGGTTGCACACAAAGTCGAATCTCATGGACGAATTGCGTAAATTGAGGCGTACGGCGGAGCGCGAGCCTGCCCACCTTACTGAGGTGCTTCTGGTTCTGGATGCGACTACAGGTCAGAACGGGTTAATCCAAGCTAGGGAGTTTGCAAAGGCGGCAGGCATCACGGGCTTGGTGCTCACGAAGCTGGATGGATCGGCGAAGGGCGGAATTGCATTGGCTGCCGAGCGGGAGCTTGGTGTTCCAATCAAGCTGGTAGGAGTGGGCGAAAAAGTTACGGACCTTATACTATTTTCGCCCGATGAATTTCTTGATGCCCTGCTTGAGGTAGAGGACGAAGAGTGATGGCAGGATCTGGGTGCTGACGTATGTTCGATAATTTAGCCGATCGATTTGAAGAGATTTTTACACGCATCCGTGGAAAGGGCAGGCTAAGCGAGGCTGAGGTTGATTCGGTTCTCCGCGAAATTCGTGTCGCACTCATTGAAGCGGATGTAAACGTTGGGGTTGTTCGTTCCTTTGTGGAACGTGTCAGGGAAAGTACGGTCGGTGAGGAGCTTCGCCGGAGCCTTTCTCCAGCACAGCATGTCATCAAGGCAGTTAACGGCGAGCTTACTCGCGTACTTGGCGGGGACCATCTCAAGATAACCTATGCGAGCCGCCCACCCACCGTCGTGCTCATGGCAGGCCTCCAGGGCGTTGGCAAGACAACCGCTGCCGCAAAACTGGCTTTGTGGTTTCGACATCAGGGAAGGAATCCTCTTCTTGTGGGTGCTGACCTTCAAAGGCCTGCAGCTGTCGAGCAGTTGCGGGTGTTGGGAGTGCAAGCTGGAGTTCCTGTATTTTCAGTAGACGGTGATCCTGTAAAGACTGCACTTTCTGGAACGGAGGAGGCCCGGCGCATCGGCCGGGACGTGGTGATCGTTGATACTGCGGGCCGGCTTTCAATTGATCAGGAGCTGATGGATGAGGTTCGGCATATATCTGAAACTATTTCTCCCAATTACACGTTCCTAGTCGTCGATGCAATGATCGGACAGGATGCCGTTAACTCTGCCAAGGTCTTCAACGAGACCCTCGCGCTTGACGGGATCATCCTTACAAAACTTGACGGTGACGCTAGAGGTGGCGCGGCCCTGTCGGTCCGTCATGTTGTCGGAAAGCCCATTAGTTTCGTCTCAACCGGGGAAAAGCTGGCGGATTTTGATCTCTTTTATCCAGATCGGATGGCCAACCGCATCCTAGGCATGGGAGATGTGCTGACCCTCATAGAGCAGGCTGAGCGCACTCTTGACAAAGAAGTTGCTGAAAAGGGTGCCAAAAAGCTCAAAGGCGGAAAGTTTGATCTTGAGGATTTTCTGGAGCAGATGCAGCAGGTGAAAAAAATGGGACCTCTCAAGGGGGTTCTGTCAATGTTGCCCGGCATACCTAAAGAAATCCGCAACGCGGATATCAACGAAGGTGAGCTTGTGAAAGTCGAGGCAATTATTTCGTCTATGACGAAGGCCGAGCGGGCGAATCCAGACATGATTGACGGGTCGAGGCGTATTCGCATAGCCAGGGGTGCAGGCACGACCACGAATGCGGTGGGAACACTTTTGAAGCAATTCAAAGACATGCAGAAGATGATGCGTTCGATGGGTATGGGAGGCCCGTCGCCAACCAAGAGGTCGGCGAATCGCGCAAATGGTAAAAAGAGGAAACGGCGCTAGCCTAGGCTGTTGATTAACTTCGTTCGTGAAGGAGAATGGCGCTGCAGCGATCTTTAGAGAAAGACCATAGACTGTAGCGGCTGGTGACTGGCGCCAAATCTAACTTGTGATTCTGATGGCATTGGTCCGTTTGGTTTTAGAAACTAAGGAGTATTCTGTGGCGGTAAAGCTGCGGTTAGTTCGGATGGGAAAGAAGAAGCAGCCGACATATAGGATCATTGCTGCTGACTCCCGTTCGCCAAGGGATGGTCGATTCATTGAAATATTGGGACACTACGATCCCAAGCAGGAGCAGTCCAAGGTTGTCGTTAACAATGAGGCGGCTGTTAAGTGGCTTCGTCAGGGCGCACAGCCCACGGACACGGTCGGTAAACTTCTGAAGATCTCCGGTGCCTGGGACCAGTTCAAAGCAAAGGCGGCTGAGTAGACCCGTGAATACGACCGAGCCGTTGGATCACAGAGAGTCAGAGGAGACCGAAGAAGAAATCGCAGTATCGGTTCTTAGATATCTGGCTTCCCAAGTAGTCGATAATGTCGACGCCATCAATATCAAGAGGGAAATCTCAGATGATGGCAAGCTGCACCTTACTCTGCAGGTGGCAGACGAAGATATGGGAAAAGTCATCGGACGCAAGGGCAGAGTCGCTTACTCTATCAGAACCATTGTGCGCGCTGCCGGTGCGCGCGAAGGTCTTGATGCTCTAGTGGAAATCGTAGAGCGATAAGGCGTACGCCGTCATGGCCGGGGAAATGGTTAAAGTTGGTTACGTGGCCAGGGCGCATGGCATAAGAGGCGATGTCTTTGTTATGCTGACCAGCAATAGGATTGAGCGCATGTCGCCTGGTTCGGAACTTGTGTGCGGTGGGACCGAGATTAGCGTCGCATCTTCTTCGCGACACGGCACAGGTTGGATAGTTCATTTCAAGGGCGTAGAAGATCGTAATGCCGCTGAGTCCTTGCGGGGAAAGCCTCTGTCGGCCGAGCCCATACAGGATGAGAGCGAGATCTGGATAGATGAGGTTTCGGGTTTGCCTGTCTATGACCAGAACGGCAGACTCCTGGGCACGGTCGAGGCGCTCGAAGCCAATCCCGCCTCCGATATTTTAGTTTTGGATTCCGGCGTACTTGTTCCACTCATTTTTTTGACAAATGATGCAAGCGATTGTCGAAAGACCGGATCTTTGCACGCAGCTATTCCGGAAGGGCTAGTGGAGATCGGCCTTTAAATGAGGATTGACGTTATATCCATCTTCCCCGACGTCATAGGGTCGTATCTATCGACATCCCTCGTATCAAAAGCTCGTGAGAAGGAAATTTTTTCAATAAATGTGCACAATCCACGTGACTATGCGAAAGATTCTCACAAAAGCATAGATGATACGCCGTTTGGAGGCGGTCCGGGCATGGTGATGATGTGCCAGCCTGTGTTCGATCTTGTGGTCGATCGGAGGCCGCCTCGCCCATTAATTGCTCTCTCTCCTGCGGGAAAGGTATTCAACCAGGCCATTGCCATGGAGCTTAGCCAAACTGAGGGATTCACGCTTCTTTGTGGGAGATATGAAGGGTTTGATCAGAGGATAATCGATGGTCTCGTCGACTTCGAGCTTTCGGTGGGTGATTACATCCTCGCGGGTGGTGAATTGGCGGCACTAGCCGTTATCGAGACGACCGTGAGATTGATTGGCGGAGTTTTGGGTAATGCGGAATCACCACTCGACGAAAGTTTTTCCGAAGGCCTGCTTGAGTACCCACAGTACACCCGGCCCGCCAGCTTTATGGGAATGGTTATTCCTGAGGTGCTCTTATCTGGCAATCATCGGCTTATTGCCGAGTGGAGGAAAGCAGCGGCTCTTCAGAGGACAATTATCTCAAGGCCGGATCTTATCGATGCTCGAGGGGGTCTTAGCGAGGACGATGAGCGGATTCTTGCAAAGCACGGTTATTCTTATAAGGTCTCTGGATAATTTTTTAGGAGTTCGAGAACAATGAAGCCAACGGATCTAGTTGACAGGGAGAGTATTCGCACTGATGTGCCCACTTTCGGACCCGGCGATACTATCAAGATTCATGTAAGGGTGGTTGAGGGCACTCGTGAAAGAGTCCAGGTGTTCCAAGGTGTTGTCATCAGGAAGTCTGGTTCTGGAATTCAAGAGAGCTTTACGGTTCGTAAGGTGTCCTTTGGCGTTGGCGTGGAACGAATATTTCCCGTGCACTCTCCGATCATTGCCAAACTTGAAATTGTCTCGCGGGGTGACGTTCGAAGAGCAAAGCTCTACTATTTGAGAGATCGGGTCGGAAAGGCCGCGAAGATTAAAGAAAAGCGCTAAGAATTAGTTAGTGGTTCTTTTCATCTGTTCCAATGGAGTGGCTCGAGTGACCTTTGGCCAATCCATTTTTCTTTTAAAGGTTGGAGAGTATGTATGAGCTCAGAAGATCTTGAAAATTATGAAACGGAGATTGAGCTTGCCCTTTACCAAGAGTATCGGGCGGTTTTGCCTATGTTTCAGTACGCGGTTGAAACAGAGCGTAGGTTTTATCTCACCAATGAAGTGAAGATCACACCACTTGGTGAGGGCGACAGGTCCTATTTCCAGGTAGAGCTGAAGGATGCATGGGTGTGGGACATGTACAGGCCGGTACGGTTCGTCGACAATGTGAAAGTTGTGACCTTCAGAGACGTGAACATAGAAAAGCTTCCTGAACGTCACGAAATCTGACGCGTTTTTCTAAGAGCCTGCTTT
>DAHVOF010000034.1 GCA_027318945.1 Actinomycetota bacterium
TTTGGCTTTGGAGGCCACAACGGTTCGATTGTTATGGCTCCATTAGACTGAATTCCCAATTTTCTCATGGCAAGAGGGGGCCGACTCGGCCCCCTCTTGCCATTTCAGTCACATAAGACGGCCCTGAACAGCTAGGGGCAAGTCAATTTGTATTGAACTAGATTGTGTACCAATACCAAGTTAAATACGGATAATAATGTCAACCAGCGAGTCTTCTACGAACGTATTTCCACCCGACCGGGAGTTCGGTGCTTTTTCTAGCAATCCCCCTTGGCTGATCGATACTCAGGAGATTGAGTGGCTTTCTTCGATCGATAGCTTCCGAAAGGAATCCCGACAAGTAGTTCCACAACTTATTAAAAGAAAGCGTTTCCCGCCTGGTTTAAGAATTCTCACAACCGCGTACTACCTTGGAGGAGCGCTGATCACTTGGAGACTCTTCGATCGACGCCGCTCACACGAATACTCCCGCGTTGGCCTTGCCCGGCGCCTTAGAAACTCCTTTGAAAGGCTTGGTCCCACTTACATTAAGCTGGGACAGATCATCTCCAGCGGAGAGGGTATATTCCCTACCGAACTGGTAGATCAATTCAAATCACTCCGCGACCAAGTGGCACCCGAAAGGTTCGATGTTGTCAGGACGACAATCGAAACTGAACTTGGATCTAATCTCGAAACGATATTTTCCGAGTTCGACCAGAGTGCACTTGCCGCGGCATCCATTGCCCAAGTATATAAAGCACGCCTTCGCAGCGGAGAACCTGTCGTTGTAAAGGTTCAGCGATCCAAAATTGACCGAACTGTCCGCGATGATCTCGCAGCAATGAGTTATTTTGCGCCAGCACTTATCGGCCGGATTCCGGTTGCATCCCTCGCAAATCCTCCAGCACTTGTAGAGCTGTTTGCGGAAACGATTGTCGAAGAGCTCGACTTCAGACTCGAAGCTTGCAATATGCTCGACATTGCGCACATTCTCCACGAAACTAACCAAACTGCCCTGGTCGTTCCCCGTCCCCATCCCCGTTATGTCACGCGGAAAGTTCTCGTGATGGAGGAGCTTTCAGGATTTCCATGGGATAACGTCGCAGACATACGGGCGGCAGGAGTTGACACATCGGAGGTAATTCGTTCCGCAATGATCGCTTTCATGGAGGGCGCTGTCATTTATGGGATATTTCACGGTGACCTTCATGGTGGAAATCTTTTGGTGCAGTCCGATGGGGTAGTCGCCCTCCTGGACTACGGAATGACCGGGCGACTTACCGAAAACAACCGACAGGCCTTCTTGAAGCTTCTCCTAGGAGGCACAATCAACGATGTCAGGGCCCAAGTCGGAGCCCTGCGTGATCTCGGAGCACTTCCACCCGACACAGATTTAGAAGAGGTTATAGCAGACCTCGGACTTGAGGGTCCACCGATCGACCCCATGAAATTAGCCCCTGAGGAACTTACCGCTCAGGTGCGTGAAATCACGAAGGCGCTTTTAGGCTACGGCGCAAAGATGCCCAAGGAACTCATGCTCTTTATCAAAGACATGCTGTTTCTCGATTCCTCGATGTCCAAGTATGCCCCCGACGTAAACATATTTTCCGAAATTATGCACCTCGCCGAGTACTTTACGAGCAAGCACGGAGAAAAAATTGCCGCTGACGTTGGTATCGACCCCCGTCTCGTAACAGTTGACCTAGCTAGCATTCGGGGATCCCTAGGGCTAGAAGCCTCGGTCGAACAGATTACTTACAAAGAGCTGCATCAGAGGCGGGAATTAATACGAAAACGAATGCAGAATAAGGAACGGCAACGACAACGCAGAAGTCAAGTCTTTCGACGGAAATGACTTCAACTTCTTCTGTGGGTAAAAATATCGCAAATGACTCAGCCGTAAGGGCGCAGTAGTTTCATACCCCCACCGGTATGCTAGAATAAAAGTTCTCTCATCTAGAAGCGAGGTAGAGTAATGGCACTCTCCAAAACGATCAATAAGCCTTTGGACCAAGCGAGGACCGCAATTACTGAATCGCTATCCAAATCAGGTTTTGGCGTGCTCACCGAGATCGACGTTGCTGCCACCCTCAAATCGAAAATCAACGTGGACCGCGAACCTTTGGTGATTTTGGGAGCGTGCAACCCACATCTTGCAAACGAGGCTCTTACAGCCGACGTCTCGTTTGCCCTCTGGATGCCTTGCAATGTCGTTCTGCAGAAGCAAGGTGATCAAACCAAGATCTCGATCATCGACCCTCACGAAATCATCAGCGACGAATCGATGAAACCCTTGGCTGACAAAGCCGAGAAACTCTTAGCCGAGGCTCTGGATCGAACTGTCTAAGGATCAGCCTGCTCGGTTACACATGCATCCCCAAGTCCGCCGGCCTTTGACGGTGCGAACGCAATCTCCGAATGCCGTATTTTTCGGCGTAAACGCGGCACAACTTATGATACCTCACCCACCTTTTCCTGACAACGATGAAGACCAAGCGTCGATTTTGTCCGATAACTCTAACTCGGGGCAGCTATGCATCGCGCAAGTTAGTCCGCGATATCGAGCATTGAAACGGTTCCGAGCCTAAAGAATCAAAAATCCAACTTGGCAGATCAGCTTGCGATTATACTTCGAGTATCCTGCTGGCAGGTCAACCGAAACTATCCAGTCCCCTGCGCAACTCACTAACAAACTCGAATGCGACTTCCGCCCCACCACCTTGGACCAACCTCCTCACCAAGGCTGAGCCAACAATTACACCGTCAGCGACGTTTGAAACCTCGATGGCCTGCTGTGCATTCGACACCCCAATGCCAATAAGAACAGGCTTTTCCGTACATGCCTTGAGCCTCCGAGCTATATCCGACGCAGAGTCCGCAAGCGACAGCCTTTCACCTGTAACTCCCATTAATCCAATCCCATAAACAAATCCGCGAGAGGCGTCCGCAATACGCTTGAGCCGATCAGGATGAGTCGTCGGTGCTGCCAGAAGCACGTTTTCTACGCCATTTTCATCGGCAATCCGCATCCAGTCGGCTGCTTCGTCAAGCTGAAGATCCGGGATTATGGAGGCGGCAACTCCGCAATCGGCCAAGACGCTCGCAAATCGCTCGTGACCTGCGTGATGGACTATGTTGTAGTAAGTCATCGCCGCTATGGGCGCGGCAAACGACGCATGGCGGATCTCAGCAAAGATGCTCCAAGGCGTAGCCCCCGACTCAAGTGCTCGCTGGGAAGCCTCCTGAATAACGGGACCGTCCATGATGGGGTCTGAAAATGGAATCCCCACTTCGACTGCATCTGCTCCTGCCTCGATTATTGCGTGTACTACCTCAACCCAATTATCGAAACCACCGCAGACGTAGGGAACAAGAAGTTTTTTTCCATTCCTCTTTTTCTCCGACAGGTTCTTCTCTAAAGCCCCAAAAGACCCTTGCTCCACTAGATGCTCTCCCCCAGTATCTGCGCTACCGTCTCCGCATCCTTATCGCCTCGCCCAGACATCGTTACCAACACGGTAGATCCACGCGGTATCTCCTTGCCTGCCTCTCGTATTACGTATGCGATCGCATGCGCGGGCTCTAGCGCCGGAATTATCCCCTCAAGCCTCGACAATAGCTGAAGCGCACCTAAAACTTCCTCGTCGTTAGCGGTTGAATAACGTGCCCTCCCGATAGATGCGAGGTAAGAGTGCTCCGGACCAACCCCAGGATAGTCAAGACCGGCCGAAATCGAATGTGCTTCCAGAATCTGGCCCACGTCGTCCTGAAGCAAGTTAGAACGTGATCCATGCACCACTCCAGGTATACCTCGATTGATAGCGGCCCCACCCTCAGGCTCAACTCCGATAAGCTGGGCACGTGTATCGGCAAATCCCGCAAAAGTCCCAGCGGCGTTAGAGCCGCCACCTACGCAAGCAACCACGAAATCCGGTACCTCCCCGCCCAGCAAATCCTGCACCTGGACTAAAGCCTCATCACCCACTATCCTCTGGAACTCCCTAACCATATAGGGGTAAGGATGCGGCCCCATCACTGATCCTATGCAATAATGTGTCGTATCGACGGAGGCCACCCATTCCCGCATCGCCTCATTTATCGCATCCTTCAAGGTTCGCGAACCCGACGTCACCGGAATAACAGAAGCACCAAGCAGCTTCATCCTGAAGACATTCAAGGCTTGCCTCGCCACATCAATCTCGCCCATAAAGACTGTGCATTCCAATCCCATCAGTGCCGCCGCAGTGGCGGTGGCTACTCCATGTTGGCCAGCACCCGTCTCCGCTATGAGTCTGCTCTTGCCCATTCGCTTCGTAAGCAAAGCCTGGCCCACGACGTTATTTATCTTGTGACTCCCCGTGTGGGCGAGATCCTCGCGCTTCAGAAATACGCGAACACCAAGTTTCTCTGAAAACCTGCGCACCTCTGTTACTGGCGTAGGTCTTCCGCCATACTCTGTCAAAATCGTCCGATACTGGTCAACAAATCGTGGATCCGACCACGCGCTGGTGAATACTTCCTCGAGCTGGACACATGCGGGAATTAGCGATTCGGGAACGTATCGTCCCCCGAACTCGCCGAAGCGGCCAGTCTCTGAAGGTGGACCCATTATTGTCAAAGTTCTTCCTCCCAATCGAAAACCCCGTCAAGTTTCCTCTCCAATATTGCGCTCTTGCGCGAGATGAGATCTTGTAAAAACGGGTTAACCCCAGAATCTTCGTTACGATCAGCTCCGTGCACCAGCAAGAGAGCCTCTCGAGATTTTGAAATAAATGCCCTGAGCTTTGCTGGATCCTTCTTGCCTGGTTTCGCCTCGACTCCGGAAGACACATCCACGCCAAACGGCCGCACAACCCGCACGGCTTCTTCAATATTGTCAGGTCGCAACCCTCCGGCAAGAATGATTCGTATTCGGGCAGACTGCCCTTCGATCGCAGTCCAGGCAAAGCCACTCCCAGATCCGGGGCTTTCTGAATCGACGAGAATCGCGCTCGCTTTATATTCCGCGAGCCTTGCTACCGGAATCGAGCTTCCTGAAAAGCCCTTCAAGACAATCGGTACCCTTTCCGATACATATTCGACATTGACCGGACCTTCAGATCCGTGTAACTGTGCGCCGGTGAGCCCGATCTCATGAACGGTTCTCACCACAGATTCCGGCCTTTCGTTCACAAACACTCCAATTGTGACGACGCCTGAAGGCAGCTGCTTCACTATCTCCTTGACCTGTTCCATGCTTACTTGCCTAACAGAAGGGGCAAAAACAAACCCCACCGCATCCGCACCTAGAGCAACCGACAGGAGAGCATCGCCCAAGTTTGTTATTCCACAAATCTTTACGAACATCTAACTTCCGCTCCTGCCGGCGTCAAGCAACCCCAGAAGGGTTTGCCCCGGATGAGTTGACCTAACAAGCACCTCACCGACCAAGGCCGCATTGTAACCAGCTTTTGCCAGCATCTGCATCTGTTTTCCACTAGATATGCCGGACTCGCACACCTTGACGACCCCAGAACTAAATAGCTTCGCCATCTCCGCCGCCTTTTGAGTGTCGACCTCGAAGGTGAAAAGATTGCGCTGGTTCACGCCAACAAGGTCAGCGCCGACATCATTTGCTCTTGCCAGCTCACCTTCATCATGAACTTCCACAAGAACATCAAGCCCGACTTCAAGAGCTAGACCATGGAGATCCGCAAGCTCTCGCTGAGAAAGGGCTGCGACTATCAACAACACCGCGTCTGCACCATTGATCCTCGCGTCGATAACGTCATTGGCGCAAACCGTGAAATCCTTCCTCAGCAAAGGAATTTGAACATTCCGCCTAACCTGCCTCAGATCTTCCAAAGAACCAGCAAAATAGTTTTCATCCGTCAACACGCTTATGCAACTTGCCCCAAATGCTTCGTATGATTTGGCCTGCGACACCGAATCCAATGCGACGTTCAGCTCGCCCTTTGATGGTGACCTTCTCTTGATCTCCGCTATGATCGACACACCGCTACCCAACAGCGCTTTTCGGAATCCAAGGCATGGTTCCGTGTCGAGCGCCTTCAGCCACAGATCTCGGGTACTTCGTAAATCTGTACGGGCGCGCTCCCTGTGGTCTTCAATGATTTTATCGAGGTAAGTTGGCATCTCGAATTAGATTTTATTAGCCGATACGTCCCAAGAAGGCAGCTGGCGCTCACACACATTCCTCGACGATTCTCGAAAGTTCCTCCAATCCAACCGCCCTCACAACCAGATGCTCGGTCAATATCTCCGTTCGAAACTCCCCGC
>DAHVOF010000081.1 GCA_027318945.1 Actinomycetota bacterium
CTTCATTCTCTATGACGTAAGCACTCTTTATTTTGAAACCGACCGAGATGACGAAGACCTCGCCGGCATGTCGGGGCTAAGGAAGCCGGGATATTCCAAAGTGATAAGCGAATTGCATATTAAAAACATTTGTCGAAGCAATGTTAAATTCTGGGTATCTATTTAGTGGGCTGCAGCTATTTTACGAGTCTCACATAAGCTTGAAAAGAAAATGGATTTGTGAGGCTTCTTTCAGTGCTGGACTTTCGGGCGGTATATTCGTGGCGGTGTATTCCGAGTTACACGAGAGTCATGAAGAGCATTTTCTAAAGTAACACACCAAGCATTGCAACGGCGGGCGCGGGAAATACGTCAATCGCAAATGTAGTGGAAGAACACGTCTCCATTCAACTGTTAGCAGTACCTTTGCGGTCGATAGTTATTTCTCACGGAGAGGTTTTTTGTCGGGAGTGATCCGTTCAAATGAAATGGACCCAGCCGTCGCAATAAGGGTTCGTCGTCGGCGTTGGCCCTTGTTGTTTCTGGTCTTCATAGCGTTTCTTTTAGTGCTTGCGGGAGGGCTGTTTGCGGCTAGCCGGTTTTTCGGTATAGGTCTTTACGCCGTCTCTGCCCCAAGTCAAGCACTTGCAGCCCCGCTAAAACATGGCGACATGGCCTTGGTTCGAAAGGAGTCACCATCAAAAATCTCCCTTGGTGAACTCGTCGGAGTCAGGCTTAGTCGAGGTGAAGAATCGAACCAGGGTCTTCCGCAGCGCTTGGTCGGCGAAGTTGTGGTGATCGACCCGAGCGGAAACTCAAAGAACTTCTTTGTCGATTCGGGTGGCAGGATAGCTTCCGTCATTCCGTCCACGGCGACGGGCGCTGGCATCGGAACGATAATTGATCTGATTCCGTACGCCGGTTTTCCGCTTCTGCTTCTATCCTCACCAGGTGGAATTGTCACTTCGGGGGCTTTCATCGTTGCGTTTCTAGGATTGCTCGCCTGGGCGTTTGGCAGGCGAAGGATGCAGCGAATTGACCCGGGTGGATACCCTTCAACCCTAGGCGTCGCAATTGGCGAACCACCCGATGTCAGGTTGGCGCTTTCGGACGCCTCCAATCCAGGCACATCTAGTGTTCGCGCTGATTCCGATGGTGGAGTGGTGTTCGAAGGGCTCCTACAGAAGCGCAATGAATTGCGCATGGTAGCGGAGTGGTCACTTGTTGGAGGTTTGGATTCTGATCAACTGCACCGCGTGCTCAGCGAAACGGCAGACATGATCGACGCTCTTCATGTTCCCGATGGTTTAAGTGGAGATGCGAATTCTGAAGGTACATCTGGCACTCCGAGAACCGGCTCATTGCAGCCCAATGTGGTCACCAAGCCCAGGATGATCCGGCGAAAAACTCCATTTGTGCCGTCTGAGAGAGCTTTTCGCAGGTTTGCCATTCACGCCGTCACTTTGATTGCTCTGGCAATCAGTGTTGTCTATCTCGTATGGCGCGCAGCATTCACTATGGCAGCTCTTTGGATCTCCGTACCTTTTTTGCTGCTCGAGATTTGGAGCTTCGTTGATTTAGTTCTGTACGCATATTCGGCTTGGAACGTGGATCCTCCCGAAGTCTTTATCGAAGACGGCAGTGGTCTGAGCTGCACTGTCCTGATCGCTACCTATAACGAGCCAATCAGCATTCTCTTGCCAACTGTTGCGGCTGCTGCCTCCATGGAGTTCGCGACCGAAACTTGGGTTTTGGACGATGGCAATCGCAAGGAAGTGGAGGAGATGGCCAGGCGGGTTGGGGTCAAATACGTGACTCGTCCTGAGCATACCCATGCGAAGGCTGGCAACTTAAACCATGCGCTAGAGAGTGTGACGACGGACTTGTTTGCAGTGTTCGATGCCGATCACACCCCAAGGCCAGAATTTCTTTCGCACACGATCGGGTACTTTGCAGATCCGACCGTCGCACTTGTGCAGACGCCCCAGGAGTTCTACAACCTTGGTTCATTTGAACACTTTGGCGCTCTTCACGAGGAGAGCCTTTTCTACAGAGTGATCCAACCGGGAAAAGGTCGGAGAGGTGCAGCTTTCTGGTGCGGCACAAACGCTGTGCTGCGAACATCAGCTTTAAGAGACGTTGGGGGAGTCTCTATGGATTCCATAGCGGAGGACTTCCAAACTACGATCCGCCTTCATCGAAAGGGGTGGAAGAGCATTTATCACAACGAGGCGTTGGCTCACGGCTTGGCGGCTGCCGACATTTCTCAGTATACCGTTCAGCGCAAACGGTGGGGGAAAGGGGCTATGCAGGTTATCAAAAGCAAAGACAATCCTCTGCTTGCGTCTGGGCTGACCCTTTCTCAGCGAATTTCCTATTTCTATTCTTTGTCTGCCTGGTTTGATTCTTGGCACACCCTCCTTATGGCTCTTGTACCTACCGTGGTCTTAGCCACCGGTCAATTTCCTTTTCGGATTTCTCCCCTTCTTTTCGTGGCTACCTTTTTGTCGACCTTCGTTTTGCAGCAGGTGGTGCTCAAGATACTTGGACGGGGATGGAACAAGCTCTGGTATTCGCTGCAGTTTGACATGATTCGCCTCTCGTCGAATCTTGTGGCCACACTTTCCCTGCTGTCATTCAAAAGGCGGACACGTCATCAAAAGTTTGTTGTTACCAAAAAGGGAAGTCTGGGAAATTTCAGGGCTAGGATGCTCACTCCCTGGCCGCTCATGGTAGTGGCGCTGCTGCTGGCTGCAAGCTTGATTTGGGGAGCCGCAATGGTTGGAGGTTATGTAAACACCTCGCTGCATCCACGAATAGCGGCTACGGTAACCCTAGCTTGGACCTCAATAAATCTTGTTCTGGTATTGGCGGCCATGAAGCGTTCCGTTTCATCGAAATTTGCTACGGAGAGACGTGATGGGTATCGCGTTGACGTATCAGTTCCTGTGCTGATTAGTCGTGAGGGATCCTACTTGACAACGGATATTTCTATGACTGGTTGTAACGTGCTAGCCCACCAACCCGGCGACGCGAATGAGATCGAGCTAATGATATCCGGCGTGAAGGTAAGGGCAACGGCACGATCGTTTGACGGAAGCAAGGGGTCGTTCGAATTTCTGCCTGGTCAATGGGATGCGATGAAGGAACTTTCCATGATGACTTTCCATCCGGAAAATTCTGATCCAGATTCCGATACTTCTGCTGAGGAGTTACGCTAGTGCATCATCTCAAGGTCCGAAATCCCAATCTTCGACTTGGAAGGCTCGTTGCAATATATTTGCTGGTACTTGCAGTCGCCGCCGGTCTTACTGGTGAGATAGTCCTGCACCGCGTCAACACGAAACATCGCAGCAGTTCCTTTGCTGGAGCGTCAAATGGGAGCGCTTTGCCGAAAGCAAGTGCCGTGGGATCGAATAGCAGCACCTGCAATAGTGCTTCGTTATCACCGGTATTGCCGCAGACCGGAAAGATATTTGTCGGAGTTACAACGGCGCATTCGGGGTGGTCCATGAATGGGATCTCGGAATTTGCTAAGCAAATTGGAGTGCAGCCCTCAATGGCAATGTTCTACTCAGGCTGGGGCGGCCAACCTGCATTCAATTCAACTCCGTTCAACAATATTCACAAAGTAGGGATGATGCCAATGCTCGACTGGGAGCCCTGGAATTATTTGGCTCCCTCCGCTGTGAGTGTTGGTCAATTCAATCAGTCACAGTTCTCTGAAACTTCGTTGATGTCGGGAACTTATCGCCAATTCATAAAATCTTGGGCACTTGGGATAAAGAGTCTCGGTTATCCAGTTGCACTTGACTTTGCTCATGAAATGAATGGAAATTGGTATCCATGGGCAGCTTCAGTAAACGGGAACAGTCCGGCAAACTTTGTAGCTCTTTGGAGATACGTTCACGATATTTTCACCGAAGTTGGCGCCAATAATGTGATCTGGGTATGGAGTCCAAACGTCAATTATCCAGGGTCGACGCCGCTAGACTCTCTTTGGCCGGGATCGAACTACGTCAATTGGGCTGGAGTAGTCGGATATTTTTGGGGTTCTAGCAGTCCATCGCCGCCGTCATTTTCTTCGATATTTGGCGCAACACTGACGCAAATACAGAGCATCACGAGCAAGCCGATACTTATCACGGAAACATCTGGATCAAATTCCTCGGGACAAAAAGTCCAGTGGATATCATCCTTTTTTCGAGGGCTCGTGGCTCATCCGCAAATCATAGGATTTAACTGGTTCAACATAAAAAAGAGGCACAACTGGACAGTTGATTCGACTCCAGGCTCGCTTGCCGCGTTTAGGGAAGGCCTGAGCACAATTCCGCTAGTTTCAGGCACCGCAGGCGGAACGACTTCTGTCAGCACGTCCCTCGCCAGTTCCAATACCAATATTGTTACCGGACAAAATGCGTCGCAAACGTGCAAACCGTCGAATCAGATCCTCAAGCCGGCAAAACGTCCTGTATTGACACCGCCAAACCCGCCCAAATCTGTCGAAGTACGTGCCGACAATTCAGCTGCGTTGGTATCATGGTCGGCACCTAGCCACTCCGGTACAGCTCCCCTCACGGGGTATGTCGTGACACCGTACATTGGGTCAGTTCCACAAATACCGGTGATTTTCAAGAGCCCTTTGACCGTGGAGCTTATTACTGGACTGACTAGTGGTGTCACCTACACCTTCAGGGTGGCCGCGACATCCAAAGTGGGCGTTAGTGCAATGTCAGCACCATCTTCTCCTTTTGGCACGGGAAGTTCTCCAAATCCTCCGACCAGCATAGCAGCCAAAAGTCAGAGCTTGAGTGCTTTTGTGCCATGATCAGATCTGATTGCGTTATGCTCAGCCCCTGGCGCGATAAATATCGTGGCGCCTTGTGTTAGTCCAATTTTGAAAATGCCGTTGATATTTGAGAATTGTTTACGCGACAGTGTCTCGTCGTGCATGGAGCCATTGAAGTCCCGGTTCGACGAAATACACAGGGTGGTCGCAGCTCTTTGTGACCAACTGGCCACGATTTCAAGAATGGACTCAGGACCCTTGTGCACCTTTTAAGACGCGGCCTGTCTCTTTCTGTCAGCATGTGATCGAGTACTGTCGCCAGCTCGGCGGCATTGATTGACCGCATTGTCATTGAGGACCGGTACTTCAGGTACAGTTGAAATTCACGGCTCTTACAGCTGGCTGGTCTATTTGGGGGTTTGAATTGTAATTTCCTCGCGGTCAATGGACGTGTGAGTAGTTGCGCAACAGCTGCGCATCTTTGTAAGACGCCCACCTCCGAGAGCCATGTGTCTTATGGCGTTCGGCGTATCGAAGCCCACCTTGACTGCCATGTTTCTAAGGGCCGTAGTTCCTCTGGTCATAGAAGCCATTGGTTGGAGAATTGCCGTGGGAATGATTGATCGGGGAAGGCTTGTTGCGAGTTCTCAAGGTAAATCTCAACAATGACTGAAATTACGGTCGGGATATCCCCTGGGCCGTTAAGGAATGGGGGCGTTCGCATCCCTATGCGGCGGAACGTAATTATTTGGCAGGCCTAAGAGTCCATCAGCAAAACCGCAGCACCGGTGAACCGGTGATGTGCAAGGTCCTCCAACGCACGGTCTGCGCTACTGAAATTGTAGGGAACAGTATTTACTCTTACCGGGATGCGCGTGGCGAGATCTAGAAATTCTTCGCCGTCCTTCCTGGTGTTTGCAGTCACGCTACGGACTTCTTTCTCCTGAAAAAGATGTCTGTCGTACGACAGGGAAGGAATGTCGCTCATGTAGATGCCGCCGATGGCGAGGGTTCCGCCCCGATCCAGCGCTTCCATGATTCGCGGAACCAGATTGCCATCTGGGGCGAAGAGGATGGCCGAATCAAGTGGCTCCGGAGGAAGTTGTGATCCATCCCCCACAGATGATGCGCCTAACTTCAGGGCCGCTTGGCGAGCCTCCTCCGACCTGGTAATCACATGCACACGTGCGCCTTCGTGAATCGCAATCTGAATGGTCAGATGTGCGGATGCTCCAAATCCGTAGATGCCCAGCGAGCCTCCTTTGGGAAGGTTGGCACGTCGTAGAGCTCGGTACCCGATAATACCTGAGCAAAGAAGGGGGGCCGCCTTCTCGTCTGACATCTTGGGCGGGATTCGATAGGCGAAATCCTGGTCCACCGTGGCGTATTCAGCGAAGCCACCATCCTCGTCCCATCCCGTGAACAGCGGAGCTGAGCAGAGATTTTCAGAGCGTCTTCGGCAATATTTACATTTTCCACACGTCATTCTGAGCCATGCAATGCCGATTCTGTCTCCGAGCTGCAAATCCGACACCGCGTCTCCGGTTGCGGCAACGATGCCGATGATTTCGTGACCAGGTATAACCTTTGGCCGCCTGGGCACAAGGTCGCCCTCGGCGAGATGCAGATCTGTTCTGCATACTCCACAAGCCAGCACCTTCACGAGCACTTGGTGTGAGCCGAAATGAGGAACCTCCTTTTCGACGAGCTTGAGAGGATGTGAATCTATCGGTGCTGGTTTTTCAACCACCCACGCTCGCAATCCGTAGTCCTCCCCGATTCTTCTCCCGCCCAAGGTAGGCATCTCAGGTCGGTCGCTGCAAGCCATTTGCGCGTAGCCCATTTTAATCCGACTCGGACTTCCAAAAGGTTCCTCATTATTTCGATTTTTCAGTTTGCTGGACTACTTTTCTGCCGCTGAAACTTGATCTTTGATTATCAAACAATTTGCTGTGACGGGGGAATATCTAGTGAATTCGACAAGATTCGCTTTCTAGGAGCGTGAGTCAGAACCTCAAATTACTGTGTATCTATGCGGCAGTAGAAGATTTCATACAGACGACCTCGAAGACCGCGTGAAGTGTTTGTCAAATATGTATAGGTATGCATTCCAGAACGATTCTGACTCACGCTCCTAGACGCCTGCGACAGCTCGATGCGGAAAATGCGGCACTGAGATAGTGTTAACGCAACCGGGACTTCACCGGTTATGGGTGGCTGGGTGCAAATTTGAGGGGGTATACCGTTGGATAACTCAGACTCTAGATGGGTCGGAAAACCGCTAGCCAGGTTCGAGGATGTCCAGCTCCTTAGAGGCGAAGGCAACTATCTCGATGACATCGAAATCGAAGGTCAGCTGTATATGCGGGTCGTGCGGTCCACATATCCCCGCGCGAAGATCATCTCGATAGATGCTTCGCAGGCCTCTGGGATGGCTGGTGTTGCCGCGATTTATACTGCCATGGACTTTAGGGGAATATATAAGCCTGTTAGACCCATGGTTGCAGCTGGCGTTGAGGTGCGAGACATTTTGATGCCGCTTATTGCGGATGAGGTTGTCAACTTTGTCGGTGAGCCCGTCGCCATAGTGGTCGCAGACACCAAGGCCCATGCTGAGGACGCCGCCGAGCTGGTGGCCGTTGAATATGAGCCGCTTACCAGCGTAGTGAGTGTCAAAGCATCCTTAGAGGGAGATGAGCTGATCCACGGAGGTACCGATAGCAATATTTTGATGACGTGGCAAAAGAAAAGCGATGGTTTCGAGGATGTGATCGGAAGCGCTGAAAGATTTGTGGAGGGAAACTTCGAACTGCCACGTCTCGTCGCTGCGCCGATGGAGCCAAGGGGTTGCGTAATCTCGTGGGATAAGGATTCCGACACTGTAACGATGTGGGTATCCAGTCAGGACCCGCACCGGCCGAGAGCGCAGCTTGCACAAATGTTTGGCATCCCAGTCGAAAAGATAAAGGCGATTGTGCCTGAGGTTGGGGGAGCCTTCGGCTCAAAAGGCGGTTCTCCTCAGGAGTACCTGCTCGCCTATGCGTCTTCTAAGAAGCTTGGCAGACCCATTAAGTGGATAGAGGATAGATCGGAGAACTTCATCTCCTCTTACCAGGGGCGCGGTATTGGTGCAAAAATGCGGTTGGCTCTTGACGGTGAGGGCAGATTTCTGGCTCTCGAAGCAGAGCTTCTCGCGGATCTCGGAGCATACTTGTTACCGTCGACACCTATTGCGCCAGTCACGGCCTCCGGTATGCTCACTGGCGCATATAGGATTCCGGGCGCGAAGATCTCTTTGACGGGAGTGGCGACCAACAAAGTTCCGACCGGCCCTTATCGTGGGGCTGGCAGGCCGGAGGCATGCTATTTCATAGAACGTATTGTGGAGGTGGCGGCCGGTGAGTTGGGCATGGATCCTGTGGAACTGAGGATGAAGAATCTCATAATGCCAGAAGAGTTTCCTTATCGCACCGCTTTGGGCCAGACATACGATTCCGGCGACTACGTTCCCGCCCTACTGAGGGCGGTGGAGCTCCTCAATGCGGGAACAACAACCACAGAAGATGACGCAGGATCGGTTACGTCTGTTGGGATTGCCATGTCGGTTGAGCCGGCAGGAGCTGGTTTCTGGGAGAGCGGTGGAGTGGAGATTCGCCCGGACGGCAATGTAATCGCAATAAGCGGATCTTCCGCACACGGTCAAGGCCACAAGACTACGTTTGCTCAGATACTCGCTGACGAACTGGGAGTGGATATTGAAGCGATCACGGTGCTCGAGGGCGATTCCGATTACGGTCCGGGCGTCGGAACATTCGGATCGAGATCGGTTCTCCTCGGAGGCGAGGCTTTAGTTATTGCATGCAACGAGGTTAAGGCGATCGCTGCTGACTGGGCTGCGTCACGGTTCGAAGCCTCGGTGGAAGACCTAGTTTGGGAATCCGGAAGGGTCCACGTTCGGGGAAGTTTAGAACCAACCATGACTCTCTTCGAGATAGCGAGGGAGATGGGGGAGTCAGAAGACCATTTGAGTCTGAAATCCAAGACTCGCTCAGATATTCCAGGTGCCTCGTTTCCATTCGGAGCGTATGGCGCTGAAGCACGGATCGACTTAGACACGGGCCTGGTGAAGCTAAAGCGAATTGTGGCCGTCGATGATGCGGGAACTATAATCAACCCTCTGCTTGCCGAGTGCCAGATCATAGGCGGGACCTTGCAGGGCGTGTCATCGGCCCTATGGGAAGAAATGGTTTATGACGATGACGGCATGCCGGTTTCAGCCAGCTTTATCGACTATTTGATTCCGAGTGCTGAAGAGGCTGATTATGAAGCGGAGACCGAGTTCAGAACGACCCCCACTCCCTACACGGCACTTGGTGCCAAAGGGGTAGGTGAGAGCGGCACCGTCGGGGCACTTGCAGCCGTTGCCAATTCCGTGAATGCGGGGTTGGCGAAGATCGGCTTTTCGGGAAATATCGATCCTCCGTATTCACCCGAAAAGATCTGGAACACACTCCGAAGAATCGCGAAATAGGCTCGTAGAGAAGGCAAGATTCTCCGTCATTAATGACGCGGGCGCCCGCGAAAGTTTATTGCAACGCAGGTTCGGGTCATTTGATGCGCTGCGGGGGCAACAGTAAAATGTGTTGATCACCGATTGTTCTGCCGCTTGGATTCGATGTCATGTTGTAAATCTGCAGGTTGGAATGTGGTGGTTGGTGTGCTCTTATTATCGCTTGTGGCGCACAGCGCTTTTCGTAAGTTGAAGTGACTAGTCGAGCCGACTGGGAGGAAGCCGCTTTTCACTAGAGGAACTTCTTCATATGCTGAGCTAGGGATTCTCAATTCCGAGGTTTTTAGGGTGATGGGCGTGGAACGTCGCAGCACCTGCGTCGATCTTTGGCATGGATTCGCAGTGTCCAGGAGTTCCGGACAGGCATCTGTGCGAGTGGAGATTCGGAAGCATTTTGCCGCCAGACGATATTCAATGATGCAGACGCAGCAATGACCTGAACTGGGGATTTCCAAGTGTCATCGAACTGCTGGTCTGGTTTCAGAGGGATTCTTCGTACGTATGCCAGCAGCTAGTACGGGACATTTTGCCGCAATGCACTATTTCTTATTGAGCTTGTATCTTTTTTGTGCCGAATCGCGTCTATGTAGTGAGAATCGAGCAAAGGAGCTTGCAATGAAAAGACGAGTAGGTGTTGCAGATCGGGTCATCAGAGTTATCATTGCAATTGTCGCGGCTATTGCGGCCTTCTTGGTGGGAGCAGGAACAGCGTGGGGAATCGTCCTGTTTATAGTTGGCCTTGCAATGCTGGGCACTGGTCTTTCGGGTTATTGCCCTATTTATTCTGTGTTCAAGATTGAAACAATCTCGAAGAAAGGAAAGGCTGGCCATCGAATGGCACATTGAAATTTCGCCCTTTGTGACGATCAAGTAGATCTATAGTGAGGGCTTAATGACCAAGCCTGGCCCCCAGTACGTTCCAGAACGTGGCGAGCTGTCTGATGCGCTAATTTCTGAGATACCTTCTCTTTACCGCTACGCTCTTACTCTGGTTGGCGATCCAAAAAGTGCGGAGTGGCTCGTTAACGATACGATTTCCAGGGCGTGGGAGAAGTCCGGCACATTAAGTAATCGGGCGGCTCTGAAGACTTGGCTCCACAGAATCCTGCACAATCTTGCAGTCGACTCTGCCCGGCGTAGAACCAGGGAAGTGTCGGTGGAAGATATAGAAAATCAGTGGCAGGACAGCAACTTCAGCGTGGATCCCGAGGCGGTGGTAGAGATGGCGGAAGACATTGATGAGCTCCGAGATTCTCTGCTGAGGTTGCCGTTTGCGTACAGGACGGTTTTGCTCCTTCATGACATGGAGGAGTGGAAGCTTCCCGAAGTCGCCGAATCGCTCGAGATATCTCTCGCTGCGGCAAAGCAGCGGCTTCGGCGTGGACGAATGATGCTTGTTGGCGCGCTTTCGGAAAGCGCGGCTAGGAAGGCGGCTAATGTTGGGGTCCCACTTAGTTGTTGGAAAGCCAGAAGCATGATCTC
>DAHVOF010000086.1 GCA_027318945.1 Actinomycetota bacterium
ATACAGGGCTTGGCCAGAGGCACCTTTTGGACTGCCGCAACCACACACGTAGTTCGTCAAGATGGGCCGTCAGTGGGACGCATGGCTGCTGTGAACCTTTTTTCCAGCTTTGGGTTGCTTTCCGGCCCGATAATCGCTGGATATTTGGCACACTTCTCTCTTTCCACCGCGCTCTTTGTTGCAGGAATTGTAGCCATTATTGCATCGCTTCCGTCAACGATTCTCAGTAAAGAAACCCCATTCATAAAGGAGGGGAGGGGAGGCAAGCGTGAAATATGGAATCAACACGAAGTACAGCTTGGCTCCTGGGCGGGTCTAACTGCAGGATCGTGGCGGGGAATTCTGAACTCGTATGTCCCTGTAGTGCTCAAATCCGTAGGGGAAAGCTACTTCTATGTTGGCGCGCTCGTGGCACTCGCTAATGCAGCAAGCATTGCTGGCGCCGGAATTATGGGGCTGTTAAACAGGTTCGCGCCAGTGAAAGTATTCGCCGTCGGCGTTATCACAGCAGCAGCTGGGACCGCCCTGGTTGGCCTTACAGCCAGATCCGTGACGATCACTGCGGCACTTCTCATAGTTGGAGGCATCGGCGCAGGGCTTTTGCAGACCCTGGGCCCGGTTCTCGCTGCAACTGGGGTTTCCCCACACCTTAAAGGAGATGCCGTGGCTATCGCTGGCAGCTTTCGCGCCGGAGCCCTATTAATCGCCCCATTTTTTACGGCGATCCTACTTGGTCCAATTGGCATGACTGGTGCGCTCATCATCGTGGGAAGTGCTCTCGGCCTTCCGGTTCTCGCCGTCCGCGGAAGCTCACCAGCACAAACCTAGCCCCGAATCCTTTAAATATGTAATCAGGAAGTCATCATCAGATGCTCAAAAGCTCGGCGCTCCAGACGAAGCTCAATCTGAAAATCCATACCTACGCAGCTTGGCCTGATAAAACTTCCAACCAGCATCGGGACTGAATTTGCTTTTTTGGGGCACAAGCTCTTGATCTTCGGGAGGAATCGGCTTAGCACGCTGACCAGTCTTAGCGATTTCCAACGCCACTTGGGCGAGTGTGTTGACATTCAATGCGGTTAGCAATGCCGACTCGATAGAGTCCCCAATAACAGTAATACCGTGTCCCTTGAGTATGCATGCACGATGATTGCCCATCGTTGTTAGCATGTCGCCAGCTATCTCTTTGGTCGAAATGAGAATCGAGCGAGCATATATTGGGATACCCTCCGAAGCCAGCTGATTGGCAGGAATATTGAAAGAGCCAAAGCAAGGAACGAGATCCAAATTCGCCAAAGTGGCAGCCAGCACTGCCGGGGGATGAGCGTGTATAACAACTTTCGCATCCGGTCTTCGGCGCAGGGTCTCGCCATGTAGCGGCAATTCAACCGGCCCCGAATATCCACGGTTGCTCTCAGCCCTTTCGCCCGAAAACTCAAACAAGCAGATTTCCTCTGGAGTAGTAAAAAATAGCCCACAGTCATCGGGTCCGCGGCCCCGCAGGAGCATAAGGTTTTCGTCGATCCTCATCGATATGTGGCCCAAGGTACCATGGACCAGCCCTTCCATCGCGAGAATTCTGCAGGCTGTCGCAATACGCTGCCTCTGGGTGTAATAGCTCAGCTCTTCGGTATCCATGCTCAATTCAAGTGCCTTTCTCCGTTAAGTTCTTGGGGTCGATGGTGGATTCACACTTACAACTGATATATCGGCTACCACTTGTCGTATCCCGAACGACGAAGTTTTGCCAGATAGTATCTCCAACCACCCAAATCATTGAAGCCGCCCCCCAGATCTGGCAGAGATTCAAGATCCTCCTTCGATATGGACTCGGCCCTACCGCCGGCCTGAGCAACTTCCAGAACTATCCGCGCAAGTATATTCAGGTTCAATGCGCGAACTAATACCTGTTCAACAGTATCGCCCACTACCGTGATCCCATGACCCTTGAGGACGCATGCCTTGTGCCCTCCAAGGGATTCGAGCATATCCGTGGCGATCTCCGGAGTCGAGATCAGCACCGACCGTGGAAACACTGGGATACCGTCAGCAGCTAGCTGAGCTGCTGGAATATTGAAAGCGCCAAAGCATGGGACAAGGTTTAGATCTGATAAGGCTGCAATCAGCACTGCAGGCGGATGCGCATGCAATACCGCATTCACCCCAGACCTCTGCCTCAATGTCTCACCATGGAGAGACAGCTCAACAGGCTTCGAAAAACCTCGGTCAGGCTCTTTCGCATTACCTGAAAAATCGAAAAGGCAAATCTCCTCTGGCGTGGCAAAAAATAGCCCAGCATCATTTGCCCCCCTGCTCCTAATAAGCATGAGGTCCTCGCCGACCCGCATCGATATATGACCTAAAGTCGCCTCTACAATACCCTCCATGGCCATAATCCTGCACGCAAGTGCGATCTTCTCGCGCTCTGCCAGAAACTCCAGTTTCGAGGCCTGGATGCTCATACTGAATCCTCCTGATGATTTTCTACCCACTCGAGTGACTGCAAAATTTCGTTGGCCTTTGCAAATGCGGAATTAGCAGCAGGAACACCCGCATACACCCCACACTGAATGAAAACCTCCATGATTTCTTCCCGTTTAAGTCCGTTGCGCAGAGCAGCCGGAATATGGAACGCTAATTCGTCCAGATTGCCACGCGAAACCAGAATCGCCAAGGTGATCATACTTCTCGTTCGCCGATCGAGCCCGGGTCTGGCCCACACCTCACCCCACGCATACCGAGATATAAAGTCCTGGAATGAAGCTGTGAATTCCGTTCTTTTCGCACTTGCCTCAGCCACATATCTGCTGCCAAGAACCTCAGTTCTTACGCTCATTCCTCTTGTCTTCGGTGAGCCACTTAGGTGGGACATCACGGCATCAATAAAGACGTCAGGCTGCTCGAGGTTTGCGAGATGCGAAGCGTTGGCAATGACTTGTAACGAAGAACCATTAATTGACTCCTGGATCGACAGAGCCATCGAAGGCGAGCATACAGGATCTAAAGCACCCGCGACGACGAGTGTGGGAGAAATTATTTTTCGCAACTCACTTCGCAAGTCGGTGCTGCCGATAGCTTCGCAAACACTTGCATATCCCTCTGGATTGCAGGAGTCGAGCATTTCCTTGACAATTTCCTTAGCGCGGGAATTTCGTGCGTCGATTTCGGCGGTGAACCACCGCTGAAGAAGGCTCTCATAAAGGATCGCAGTGCCCCCTTCGCGCACGGACGCTGCGCGATCCATCCAGAACTCTCGGGGACCAAAATTCGGCGAGGTACACGCCAATACAGTCTTCTCAATCCGCTCCGGAACATTGATGGCCATCCACATGGCTATCAATCCACCGAGCGACAGTCCACAAACCGATGCCTTCTCAGACCCGATCGCGTCCAGGAGTGCTAAAGCGTCCGATCCGAGAAGCTCAATTGAGTACGGTCCGTTTGGCGATGCCGTGCCGCCATGGCCCCGCTGATCATATCGAATCACGCGAAAATGTCCTGAGAGCGTAGGAATCTGCTCGTCCCACATGGCGCAAGTCGTTGAGAGAGAGTTAATCAAAAGCAACCAAGGAGATCCCTCGGCCCCATCTATTCGGACTCTGAAATTGATTCCTCGAATATTAAGTGTCGTTTCTTCCATCGATACCGGACCTATTTCTTTTTTCTCAGCCAAAAATCTTCCGCCACCTTGTCCTTGCTTTCAGCCAATCAGCGAGCGCGTTGTCAATGAATACCTGTGCTGATCCAAGATACGTAAGCGGGTCGAAAAGCTCCTGGGCTTGATCTACGGTAAAACTGTCACAGAATTTTTCCTCATGTAGTAGTTCCTCGTACAGACTTGTACGGTTTTCCCTGGATCTTTGCGTGGCTCGACGAACAAGTTGATGTGCCTCAGCGCGGCCCATGAATTCGCTTAGCGAAGTTAATACACGCTCTGACATGACATTGCCTCGACTTATATCGAGATTCTCCCGCATTCGATCCTCATTTACCTTGAGATTGCTTAGCGTGTGCAAACTCCGCTCTACACTTGTTCCGGTCAAATTGAGAAGATCCCGCAACGTCTCCCATTCAGCCGGCCATTCACCTGCACCACGCTCGTTTTCCGCGACGATGCAACCCACCAATATAGGTAACAAACCCTGAACCCTTCTGAAGCAGGCATTTACCACAACTGGACCCACTGGATTTACCTTTTGGGGAAGAGCGGAGGAACCGCCACCTCCGAATTCCTGGACCTCGCATACCTCCGACACCTCCGCCTGGCTTGCCAATGCGATATCGACTGCAATCTTTGCCAACGAACCGACAGTTATCGATAGGGCAGAACCCAGCTTTGCGACCCGAATCCTCTGCGATTGCCACGGCATAGAGGGAAATTCCAACCCAAGCACCTTAGCCAAGCGAATTCCGACACCGCTTCCCAATTCACCGAGAGCCGCAAGTGTGCCAGCGGCGCCACCAAACTGAATGGCCAAATCTTCTGAGTAAGTACTTTCGAGAACAGCCCCGGCAGAAGTCAATCCTCCCAGCCAATTCGCGGCCTTGAGTCCGAAAGTTGTGGGCAACGCGTGTTGTAGAAGGGTTCGCGCAACCATCGGGGTATGGCGATAGCGTTCGGTAAGCTCCGCCAATGCCGTCCCCACTTTCTCCAAATCGTAAAAGATAAGCTCAAGAGCCTCTTTTACAACCAAAATAGTTGCGGTGTCAAGAACATCCTGGCTGGTAGCGCCGTAATGGATCCATGGACGTGCTGATTCCGAAAGCCGATCGCCAAGACCTGCCACAAGAGCGATTACTGGGCTAGCGGTAATTCTGGCGGCCACTCCCAAGAAGGTAGGGTCGATTTGAAAACTGCGGGAAAGTTGCGAGATCTCGTGCGCGGCTTCGATTGGAATAATTCGTAATTCTCCCTGCACGCCTGCAAGAGCACATTCAAAATCAACCATTTTTCTAACCCAGTTTGCTGCAGACGTGATAGGCGCCATCGCGTCCGAAATGAATACAGGCTCAAAAAGCCCTTCCGGCCCTCCCATATCTGCCCCCAGCTCCAAACAGAACTCGTCGTACTACCCACCAAAAACTAGAAATTGCGTCTGCGGACCTCTTTGTGAATCCTGAAGGCGAATATCGAACTTGTATTCTCCGCCTATCTTCGCGGCAATCAACGTCGATCGGGCTTGTTCATCTCGGATTGCACTGAGCAAAGGGTCGCTTTCATTGGCACTTACTTCGTCCGAAAAGTAGATCCGCGTGAATACAGGTTTCAGCAGACCACGAGCGAACACCACCATAGATATGTGGGGCGCTTCCAATGCTCCCGACGACGCGAGGAGCCGCCCAGGCTTAACTGTTCGGATCCTATATTTTCCGGAAGCATCGCTAAGGCGCCGGGCAAATCCGGACCATTCGGCAGCCGTGTCTGGTGGAAACTTCCCGTTGCCATCTGCTTGCCAAATCTCAACCATTGCATCGGGAACGGGATCTGCACCTCCATCAAAAACAGTGCCATTGAGCAAAAACGCCCCACTAAAGCCTTCATCGACTATGTCTTCTTCCGCCATCCATTCCGTCCCAAACTTAAAGAAAGGCCCAATAGTCTGCGAAGGAGTCGCTCCTAATTGAAGTTCGCTCATCTATGCCTCCGGAGTATGGTTAGGACCGCCCAATACAATGTCCCATCTATAACCCAAAGCTGTGCCTGGAATAGTGAGATCCCAGTCAAAAGCCGATATGAGTCGAGCGAGTGCTTTCTTGTCGCGAATGGAGTTAGCTATCGGGTCAGAATCAATAAGAGGATCTCCAGGAAAGTACATCTGGGTAATAAGACGCTGCGTCAAGGCAGTTCCGAACAGGGAGAAATGGATATGAGCTGGCCTCCATGCATTGGGATGATTGCCCCATGGATACGCAGCTGGTTTGATGGTGGTGAATTTGTACCGACCGTCATTGTCGGTAATCGTCCTGCCTCCCCCCGTAAAATTCGGATCTAGGGGAGCAGAGTGGTCATCCAGTTTGTGCGCGTACCTGCCACAAGAGTTCGCCTGCCATATTTCGACAAGTTGATTCCTAATGGGACGGCCGTCACGATCCATAAGCTTACCGGAAACCACAATTTTTTCGCCAAGAGGCTCTCCAGCATGTTGGGCAGTCAGATCGTCGTCGTTCGGGCGAATGCGTCCCTCCCCGAATACAGGGCCGTGAAGCTCGGTTGAACCCGGCCTTATTAAAAGAGGGGCTTTATTGGGTCCCCTGAGCAAGGTGCTTTTATATCCGGGAAAGTAATAAGATGGATCCTCCTCCACGGTAGGCGTCGAAAGAACGATTCCGCTTGCCATTGCCAATCCTTTCATAGCACAAATGCTATCCACCAGC
>DAHVOF010000091.1 GCA_027318945.1 Actinomycetota bacterium
TGATACACGCCCTGGCTCATCAACTTCGTAGATCCCATCACGAGCCCACCGCCAAAGCCCGCGTATGCTCCAGCATCCCCGACCATTCGGCATCGAAGGCCTGTTATCTTCCCTTCTTTTGTAAAACCCATCTCAACATACTGAATCTGTCCGCGTCCGTGTGGCAGCGCAATCATGTTCTCGGACCTTGACTCTGTCCACTTGATCGCCTTTTTGAGCTTGAGCGCAGAAGCAACTACTACTGAATGTTCGGCGGTAATGCCAGCCTTGCCGCCGAAAGCACCCCCGACGTGGGGAGCGATCACCCTGATCCGATCCGGCTCGAGACTTAGGACCCTTGCGATAGCTTTTGCGAAGTTGTGGGGCATCTGGGTTGAGACCCGAATGGTCATGTCGCGATCCTCGGAGATTTCGGGCGAAACCGCTATCGCATTTCCTTCGAGAGGAACAACCGCAACTCGCTGATTCACGAATCTTCCCCGTACCACGATGTCGGCGTCGTCAAGTGCTGTTTCGCCGGCGCGATCCTTCGATCCCGCGGCAAGATTGCTGCCAAGCTCCTCGAACTGGAGAGGTGCGCCAGATTGTAGGGCTTGTTCCGGGTCAACGACGGCAGGAAGCTCCTCGTAATCTACGATCACCAACTCTGCTGCATCGTATCCCTGGGACTTGGATTCCGCAATCACCACCGCCACGGCATCGCCGACGAAACGCACCTTGTCAGTAGCTAGCGGGGGTCGTTTGCAGGCGTCATTCAGCGGGAAAAAGGCATGATGGGGAGGGATTTTCAGATCGTCGGCTGTAAAAATGGCTATCACGCCCGGCATATCTTTGGCTTGCGAGATGTCAATGCTGAGGACTTTTGCGTGAGCGAAGGGAGATCTCACGAAGATCGCGTGAGCGAAGCCGGGTTCGTTCTCTATGAAGGTGCCATTGCCGGTCAGGAGTTGCGGGTCTTCTACCCGCAGTACTGAAGTTCCAAGTATTGAAGTCGCCATTGCTCCAGCCTATTTCGAAGATGCAAGATTAAACACCGTGTGGGCGGCATAAGCCCGAAGGTGTTTTGCGGAGCGGACATCTCTTGCAACATGCCGGTGCGTTCAATCTGGTTTCGACTGTCACTTCGTGGAGATACCTTGGAGTTCCCCAGCCCCAGTAAACATAAATGTTTGTTTAGGAGGGGTATGCCATGAAGCCAAGTGCAGATCTCGTTGCGAAGTTTGGTCTGGACCTTGAAGCGGAGGTGCGAAAGCTTATCTGTGAAGGCAATTGGTGCCAGCTGTTGGACGTTTCGGCCCGCTTCAGGAGCTACAGTTCACAAAATATCATGTTGCTGTTCTCCCAGGCATGTAGCCGAGGATTTTCACCGACGCTCGTCACGGGTTATCGCGGTTGGCAACGTCTCGGTCGTCAAGTCCGCAAAGGGGAAAAGGCCCTTTACATTTTGGCTCCCAGAGTGAAGAAGGTTTGCTTTGAGGCAGATGGGGCCGAAGGCATGGCCAGCGAGGTATTGACTGGGTTTCGTTTGGTTTGCGTTTTCGACCTTTGTCAAACGACCGGGGACGATCTGGCAGTTCCACCGGAACCTAAACTTCTAGAATCAGAGTCCGTTTCTATCGGAGAAGTCATTGCGCGTCTGGGCGCTTTTCTCGAACTCCGGGGTTTTACGCATTGCTTTGAGCCTCTTGATTCCGTCAACGGCTTCACTGATTTTAATCGCAGAATCGTAAAGGTGAGATCGGACGTGTCCTCGTTGCAACGTTTGAAAACGTTGCTACACGAGACTGCGCATGTTGTAATGCACAGCGCAGGCCATTTGTCGCGGGTTCGAGCTGAGTTGGAGGCGGAAAGCAGCGCCTATGTTGTGTGCAGGGCGCTTGGATTCGACAGCTCCTCCTACTCTTTCCCGTATGTGGCCCGCTGGTCGCAGGGAAATTCGGAGCTAGTTGGAGAGGTGGCGCGGAGTGTTCACGTTTGCGCTTGGGAGATTCTGGAATTTTTGGAGGGATGAAAAATGCAGGACGAGTCTCTAGTCGAAACATGGAGGCGGTCGGTGCTAGAAATCAAGAGTTTCGGTAAATGGATAACTTTATGGGACGGCCAGACTTACTATCCTGACGCAGTTCCTGAAGAAGTTCGCGGCCAAGATCTCTATGTGGTAACTGCCTATAATCCAGGTAGTACGCCATTGTCGGATCGGCAGAACCGGGAGCGCGACGAGCGTCTCTTTGCTCATATATCCTCGCTAAATTCTGCTGGAAGCTTCGTGAGCGTGGGCCGCTCGCTATCTGGGAGCCACACTGAATACGGATATGCCATCTATGGTATTTCGAAAAGCGATGCCGATAATCTTGCAACCGAATTTGGCCAGATAGGCTATTACAGGCTGACGTCGAGAGATATGGAGATATTCGCACTTGGCGACTCGGGCGAGTTTTCCAAAGTCTAAACCAAGCTATGAGTTGAACTTGTCGATCAAAAGATCAATGAAGGCGGCTACCCCGTGCTCCGTGTTGGCAGGGGCAAGCCAGTGGGCTGCCGCCTTGGCTTCTTCGCAGGCATTTGCCGTGGCGGCAGAAAAGTTAGCCCAATGAAGCATGGGCACATCATTGTTCTGGTCTCCGATCGCGGCGCACTCGGACTGGTTATAGCCAAGTAGTTGTCCCACATGGGCTAACCCGGTTGCTTTAGAGACTCCCAGAGCCTGAAAATCTACCCAGTCTCTGCCCGCGCTTGTTACAGATACAAGGCCTTCGCAGGTGCTTTTTGCGATATCGCTCAAATCACTATGTGAAAGCCTGGGATGTTTACAGATAATTTTAGTTACCGGACCGTCTACATAACCCATTACATCGGAGACTGGTTTTTCGAATAGCCCAGGTGGAGCTGTGACGAAGAAATTGTTCTCGGGAATGAAACTATCCAACTTTTCGATCGCGAAAATTATTCCTGGCGCTTTGAGCCTCATGGTTGAAATGATTGATAGCGCCAGACCTTCTTCTATCGGAGTATGTGAAATGAGCTGCCCGCTGGCCGTGTCGTAAATCGACGCTCCGTTCTGGCATACCGCTAGCGGACCTAGATTTCCCGATAAGGCGAGTATCCTCACTGACTTTATGGAACGAGCCGTGGAGATCACACTTGTAATGCCAAATCGTTTTGCTTTCGCAATTGCCTTGAGGTTACGTTTAGAGATCTGACCCAGGTCGTCGAGCAGGGTGCCATCGAGGTCGGTCGCTAGCAATTTTACGGGCCGATCGAAATACTCTTTCATCTGTCGGCTTTAGGAGGATGCCTTTACATTTGCGGGAGGTACGAATCCGCCAGGGGCTTGCTGGTCTGCATTGGAAGGTAGCACCTGCGCGCACTCACGGCTCAATGCGTTCACGAGTAGTTTTTCAGGAACGCGTGAACTCTCGGACAGCGTTGCCATCAGTGCCTGGTACACGCCGTTGGAACCGGCTGCAACCGAGGCGAGGGGCAGGGCCGAACCAAGAAGGTCCAGCGCCTTTTTTTGTTGTGCCTTCGCCAATCCGGGGTTAGCTTCGGAATTGGCTTGATTGAACTGCGCAATTGATTGATCGACGAAGCCGCATGCTTCTTTGGCGTTCGCTCCTGCGGATGCACCACAGGCTGCAAGAAGAGTGCCACCCAAAGCTATCGCACAGCTGGCCAAGAGGATCCTATATGTTTGCCGCGATCGCCTGATTATTCGCCCGTCCATTTGACGGTCTTTGCCAGCAAGAATTTTGAAATCTGCAAGCATTTTTCGAGGGTGGGGCATATAGTGTCTTCTCCTGCATAGATCTTGGCAAGGGAGATGCTTGCTCTGCCGACAACAGTCACTTTTCTAACCGGCGAATCCGTGGGGGAGTACGTTGTCTCGATAGTTCCCACCTCCAACGGAAGATCCATGCCCCCAATTGCGGAGAGCTCGATTGCCAGTCTGAGGAGGTCTGCATCTTTGTCGAGCGGTGGCAGGTCCCAAGTCATGGAGAGGAGCATGTGGTATGTGTCTTCGGGGATCTCATCATCGCTCAATAGGGCGGCTTCGTCCTCGAAAGCAAGAAGAATTCTCGGTTCAACATCCAGGTTCAGGTGCAAATCGAGAGGCTCGCCGCAGGC
>DAHVOF010000121.1 GCA_027318945.1 Actinomycetota bacterium
AAATGTCGGCCGTGGCTTCGAAATCGCCAAGCAGCTTCGTACCGGAATAGTGCACGTTAATGACCAGTCGGTTGATGACGAAGCCCAAGCGCCATTTGGTGGCGTCGGCGACTCAGGCTATGGCAGGTTCGGTGGCCAGGCAGGAGTCGAGGCCTTTACGACGACGCGGTGGGTAACAATGCAAATGGGACATAAGCAGTTTCCGTTTTAGTCAACAGGATCCGGCCCACAATATTGATGGTCCGGATCTGTGGCGACTGTCATTCTGCTGCAAGATTGCCATCTGTTTGCAGGTCGGCGCAGTAGTTCGCTAGAGCGCTTGATTTTCGCACGGCGTGCGAACCCTGGATTATGCGCACGCAAGGCGCGCCGGAAAGTTGGACAAGATTTTCCATGATAAAGATGTGCCTAAAGAACCGTTGCATATTGGTACTTTAGAGTTGTGAGCAACGATGCGTGGGCAAGCCTTGCCGATCTATTTGTTGACGAGGCGTACGTTTCCGTCAAGGGCTATGTGCGCACTTACGTGCTGCATCAACAGCTTCTCGAACATCTCCCTGCACCTCCAGCGTCGTTGCTCGATGTCGGCGGAGGGGCGGGACATCAATCGTTTCCTCTGGCGCAGGCAGGCTACACTGTGACGTTGCTTGACCCTTCTCAGGCCATGCTGGAAAAGGCGGAGCAGCGGCTTCGTAAGCTGCCTGCCGACGTCCAGCGCCGTGTGACGCTGCTTCAGGCTCAAGGCGAGAACGCCTTTGAAGCGGTAAACGGCGAGCGGTTTTCTGGGGTCCTCTGCCATGGAGTTTTGGGATATCTGGATCGCCCAGATCGGCTGGTCAGCCAGCTATGCCAATGTGCTGATACTGGTGGCGTGGTTTCGATAATGACGGCCAATGCTAATGCGATGGCGGTGCGACCAGCTTTGGAGCAGCGGTGGGAGGATGCGCTGGCGTCGTTTGATGCCAGGACGGAGATCGGGGTCCTCGGAGTGCCAGGTCGCGCTGACACGGTGGAAGCGCTGAGCGAGCTGCTGCGCGGTTTCGGCGTTGAAGCGCGGGCGTGGTATGGAGTCTGGCTGTTTGTGGATTGGCTCGAATTTAGCGGAGTCGAGCTCGACCCTAAGGATGTGCAGAAGGCAGCGAAGGTGGCCAGGGTCGAGTTAGAAGCGAGCCGACGTGATCCATATCGCCAACTAAGTCGTGTATTTCACCTTCTGGGTCACAGAGAATAAGGCTTACGAGACGTGAGGTAGCCACGAGGCGGACCATAACTTGTGCACATTCAGGCTCCGTGCGCGTTATTTCTGACCCCGTCTTCGAAACGCTTGTCCATGATTCCAACGCGGACGTTTTCTTTGTATCCGGACTTGTCGATGAGCGTAGGACCCAACAATAGGTGAGGTACCCAATGGTACTCGGGATTTCAGACGTGCATCTTACAAACGAGCCTGTCAGAGACTTTTCCCAAGAACCATAGTGTGAGAAACCGTTGGTTTTGTGATGCAAATTCGAGAGTCGGGAACAGTTCGAAGCTTGCTATTTATGGGGGCTATATCTTGATCGGCGCAGAGCCGCAGAGCCATGTCGCCATCTCCAGACTGCAGGGCACTGGCCACTCAGCGCCAGGCACCCTGCAAGGCCGGATGGTTCAGGTGGTGCATAGAGCCGAGTTCAGCTGAGAGTTCGGGCGGGAAAGCTGAACCGAAACTGCGTCATCCGCTGGCTCACCATAGCCAGAGCCGGTGGTCGCCATGGCGTGGGGGCACTGTGTGTCAGAAACCCCAAACCAAGCGGATGGATCAGAAGGCCCGTCCGCAAAGGCGGGGAGGCTAGCGGACGTCTTGGAATTATAAGTCCCTTTTAGCCAGCACTTTTTCGCTGTAGGAGCTGAACCTCCGCTCGTTGCATTATGGCTGATTGTGCGCAAAATTTACACTCATCTGCTGCGGCCCGAGCGGCCAATTGCACGGTCAATTAGAAAGAAAACCATGGAAACTTGCTTGGTAGCAGTTATGCAGCCCTCCTGTAGGCTCTGACAGCGAGAGGTACGAAGACAACCGCAATTCCGGCTAACCAAACCGCGCTTTGCCATGAGTGAAGGGTAAGTGGCCCGCCGAGTGCGAGCGCTCTCATCTCATCGATGACAGTCGTGACGGGCTGATTGTTCGCAAATGCTTGGAGCCAGCCTGGCATTGACTGAACCGGCACGAAGGCGGCGCTCACGAACGTAAGAGGAAACAGCCATACCAGACCAAAAGAGCCGACTGACTCCTCGTCTTTGATGGCCAATCCGACAAAGGCGCTGACTGTGCAGATCGTTACGCCGAAGGCTACTCCCAAAATCACCATCCAAAGGGCCGGGATGAAGCCGTTCTGGAAACGAAAACCGACGGCATAGCCGACTGCCAAAATTACCAGCACAGTTGCGGCAAGGCGGACCGTGTCCGCCACGAGTCGCCCCAGCAAAACTGCTGATCGGGCCATCGGCATCGCCCGGAATCGATCAATCACGCCTTTTTGCAACTGCCTGGCAAGTGAGATTGCCGTCCCGAAAGACGCAAATGCGGCCGACTGCGCAATGATCCCCGGCATAAGAAAGCTCACGTATCCGCCGCGAACTTTCACCGGAATCGCCCCACCAAACACATAGCGGAATAAGAGCACGAACATGACCGGCTGGATGATAGTGAAGAACAGGAAGGCCGGATTTCGAAACCATACCATGAGGTCCCGGCGCGTGAGAGTGACGGTATCGGATAGACCACGCCTTACTCGCCGTGATGCCGGCTCCTCTAAAATGTCTATGGCAGCAATGGATGACAAGTCAGAATCGATCACGAGATCTCCTATCGCCTGCGGCTCGCCTTGCGGCGGTTCGTTGATGAATCTTGCTCGCGCTCTTCGGCGCCGTGCCCCGTGAGGGCCAAAAACACATCGTCCAGGGATGGCCTTCGAACGCCTAGGTCGTCTGTGCGGATACCCAGCGCATCAAGCCGACGGACCGTCTCGACGAGTGCGTGAGAGCCGTTTTCCCCGACCCGAATGCTTATCCGTGAAGCTTCATGATCTATATGCGGCTCGGATTCCGAGAGCTGCTTCAGCGCATCTGCAGCTTCCGAGAGGCGATGCCGCTCGATCACTTCGAACTCAACGACGTCTCCTCCGACTCGATTCTTCAGCTGCGATGCCGTACCGGCGGCTATCACAACGCCACGATCGATAACGACAATTTCGTCAGCGAGTTCATCGGCCTCTTCAAGGTACTGCGTGGTCAGAAGCAGGGTTGTTCCACTTGACACCAATTGACGAATAACCTCCCACATGCTCAATCGGCTTCGCGGATCTAGGCCCGTGGTGGGTTCATCGAGAAAAAGCACTTGAGGACGTGCGACCAGGCTCACTGCAAGATCCAGCCTCCGCTGCATTCCACCCGAATAACCTTTCACTGTCCTATCGGCCGCATCGGCAAGGTCGAACCTCTCCAGAAGCTCATCTGCCCTCTTCCTTCGAGTTTCGGCATCCAAATGATATAGGCGACCCATGATTTCAAGGTTTTCCCGACCGGTGAGCTCCTCTAAAATCGCAGCGGATTGGCCCGCCAAGCCGATAATCTCGCGAACAGCTGCCGCATGGCGCCGTACTTCCAGCCCCTCGATTAGTACTCGGCCGCTGTCAGGCTGAATTAGCGTGGTCAGAATTTTGACTGCAGTAGTCTTGCCCGCTCCATTTGGTCCGAGTAGGCCAAGCACTTTGCCTCTTTCAACCACGAGGTCGATGCCATTCAAGGCCTGAACTTTCCCAAACGATTTTCGAACGTCCTCTGCGAGTATCGCGGGCCCATCCCACTCGATATGAGTGGGTGTCATTGTTCCATCGCCTGAAATATCGGCGAATATAGTGCTGAAATCACCAGTAGTCCCTTCAGAACTGCAAGCTGCGCTATCGCAAGCTATAAATTGAAGATGGTCCGATAGCTGAGCTGCTCAATAGTAAAATTCGTGCAATGTCAGTGGAGCAGAATAAGAATTTCTTTATCAAGTTATATTGACAGGTTGTATTTTGTCAAGGCATTATTGACAAATGCCAGAAAATCAAGATAACCAACGACGATCTTTACCTCCACTCATGGTCGCCGCGTGGGAAAGTGCTATTTCTGAACCGGATCCGCTAACAGCCCTTGGCTCGACACGCGCATTAATCGGACTACTGTCAACGTGGGAAGCGAAGCTCGCGGTAGAAGCCGTGGCTTCCGGAGCAACTTGGGAAACGATCGGCGGCTCTCTTGGAGTTAGCCGTCAGGCTGCCTGGGAGCATTTCCATGACCATGTGGACGAGTTCAAACGCCAGGTGAAATTGGAGGCGCACGCTATAAGGGACAGACACAAGCAGGAGTTGCACCAGTTCCGCAGCGAAGTCATTCGCAGGGCGAACGAATTTCGAAGGCCGTAGGATCTATCAGTCTTCATAGAAGTTGCGAGTAGTGCAAGCGGGCTAACGCGGCGAGAAGGTGGCTGGCGAGCCTTGGATGCGATTAAATGAAGATCTGAGGGGCGATTCTGTCACAGATCTGAGGATCACACGATGATTTTTGACTTTTCCTGCGTTAGACGCAAGAATCTTTCCTATAATTTTGAGTTGCCTAAATGGTTCTTGGCGGGGTCATTTACGTGAGCTAATTATTGGGCATATCGACGCGTCGGGCTACCGTCGTGTGGCGCTTCTTGGGGTTTATGGAGCCCTGAAAATTTTGGTTCAATTTTGCTGGCCGCTCATACCGGCGGTTTGAGCGGCATAATTACCTGAGTTGCGTCAGAGGGGTTTTAGCGATGCAAGACGAGTATCACGGCTCAGCTGATAGGTTGAGGTCTTCGCAAAACTGGCCAGGGCAAGTTTTGCCCTTCTCTGATTTTTCCACAGCGTCTGCTGCTGCGGTTGCGTATCTGCGCGATCTTACAAAATTTGAGCTTTGCGCCGTGACGCGTTTGGAAGGGGCTAGGTCGGTCTTTTTGAGCGTTACCCCATCGGATTACAAGGTCAAGTCCGGCGATACGTTTTCATGGGATGCGATGTTGTGTTCGAAGGTGCTGACCGGTGAATTTCCGAAGTATCTTTGCAATATCAAGCGGAGCCAAAGGCATGGTGATCTGTCGACGAGCGGACTCAACCTGCGAGTTAGAGCTCACGTCGGAGTACCCCTGGTTCTTGCCGATCGATCGGTATTCGGCACGATATGCGCTATGAATCCCGAACCGATGCCGGAGCTCAGTCGTTTGCAGATCGGAGCCATCGAGCTTGTCGCTCGCATGTTGTCGACAGTTCTTTCGCTCGAGCTTCAGTCGCTCGATCAGAGACGGAGCTACGAGCGGGCGAAAATGGAGTCTGAGAGTGATGAGCTGACGGGTTTGCTGAACCGCAGGGGGTGGGATCGGGCGCTTCACGAGGAAGAAATTCTCTGCGCCCAATATGGTTTCACGGCGTCAGTACTTGTCATCGATCTTGACAATCTCAAAATTGTCAACGATACCCATGGTCATCGAGCGGGCGACGATCTGATCCGAAATGCGGCAGGCATAATTGAACAGGCATGTAGATCGGACGACGTGGTGGCGAGAACTGGTGGTGACGAGTTTGCGGTACTTTCAAAGGGCATAAGTCCAGAAGGTCTCAAGGCATTCGCTCGAAGAATAAGGATTGCCCTAATGGTGGCAGGAGTATCCGCGTCTGTAGGTACGAGCACCAGGACTCCTTCCAAGTCGCTTACCGACGCGTGGACCGAGGCCGATGCGGCCATGTATGTTTCAAAGAGATCAAAAGGCTGATCGACAGTCAGGCCGGAGCTGGCCAATCCTGGCGGGCTTTTGATCCACCAAT
>DAHVOF010000130.1 GCA_027318945.1 Actinomycetota bacterium
CCGGGCGGCGTGGTAGTCGCCATTCTCCCTAAGATCTCCCAGCGCACGGGCAGCTTCAATTGCAGCGGCAATTTCGATTCGGCCTTTGGAAGTAAGTTCCTCTAACTCTTTTTCGAGTCGTTCAAAGGTTTGTCGGGATAGTTTTGTCTCGGTCACGTAATACAAAGTAATAGCTAGGATGGGTTTTGTAACTGCATGCCTATTCGGGTCCGCAGACGATTTTCAATTAAATTGTATTTGACATTGGTCTATTTAGACGTAAAATTTGTTTGGCTTTGAACAAAATTAGATTCGATTCGGAAAACGTAATTATTTTTTTGTGAGTTCACGCCATCGAGGCGTGGACTGAAATGACCGGCCACCCAGTGGGCGGTCATTTCTGCGTAGCAGGGTCATCCTACAGCGAGGTTTATTGGTGGCACGATACAGGGTTGGTTTGATAGGCGGCGATGGAATCGGTCCCGAGGTGACTAAGGAGGCCGTGAAAGTGATCAAGGCCGCGGGTGTCGATCTCGAAACAGTGGAGTACGATCTCGGTGCTGACAGGTATCTTCGCACCGGGCACGTACTTCCAGATGAGACCCTCCTTGAGATAAAGACTCTGGACGCGGTGCTGCTCGGAGCGGTTGGGCCTCCGATAGGGTCAACGCAGGTCCCTTCTGGAGTCCTTGAAAGGGGTCTGCTGCTCAAGCTTCGTTTTGAACTCGATCTCTATGTCAACATGAGGCCTTTCATAACGCCAAAAGGGTGGAACCGGTTCAACATCGATCCAATGGACATTGTGGTGATTCGCGAGAATACGGAGGGTCCGTATGTTGGCGAGGGTGGGCTGCTCCGCATGGGCACCAAGCAGGAGGTCGCGACTCAAGGTTCGCTCAACACAAGATTCGGCGTGGAGCGGGTGGTCCGCTTCGCATTTGAACTGGCGTCGTCGCGGCCTAGGAAGCATCTGAGTCTTGTGCATAAGACAAACGTGCTCACGTATGCTGGCGATCTCTGGCAGAGAACTTTCAATGAGGTGGGTGCCGAATACCCCAGAATCGAGACCGCTTACAGTCACGTGGATGCTGCCTGCATACATATGGTGGAGAATCCAACCCGATACGACGTTATCGTCACTGACAACCTTTTTGGCGACATTCTGACTGATCTGTGCGGTGCCGTTTCGGGTGGGATCGGACTAGCTGCCTCGGCGAATCTAAACCCTGACCGGACTGGACCTTCGCTTTTTGAACCAGTCCACGGAGCTGCGCACGACATCGTAGGGACCGGAAAAGCAAATCCGCTGGCCGCGATTCGTTCAGGCGCTCTGATGCTGGAGTTTTTGGGTGAGAAGAATGCTGCGGAAAGAATTGTCAGGGTCCTTGAAGAGTATGTCGTTCCAGCAGGGGCACAAACGGGCGCCATCGGTGACGCCATTGCGGAAAGGGTGTAGAAGATGCCGATTACCGAGACTGAAAAGATCTGGATGGATGGAAGACTCGTCCCTTGGGGAGAGGCCAAGATCCATGTTCTGACTCACGGACTCCATTATGGCTCCGGCGTATTTGAGGGTGTTCGAGCCTATGAGACAGACCGCGGCCCGGCTATATTCCGGCTTGAAGATCACATCAATCGGCTATTCAACTCCGCAAAGATCTTCATGATGGACATCCCCTTCACTAGGGAAGAGATCGTGGAAGCATCGAAAGCAGTAGTGAGGGAGAACAAGCTCAAAAGCTGCTACATGAGGCCAATCGTATATTTGGGATACGGGGAAATGGGTCTAAATCCGCTGCTTTGCTCTGTCTCAGTCGCGATAGCCGCATGGCCTTGGGGAGCTTATCTGGGTGATGACGGCATGCAGAACGGCATACGGCTTAAGGTGTCGTCATGGCAGAGACATGACCCTAACGCGCTTCCTCCAGCCGCAAAGGGAACCGGGATGTATCTCAACTCTTCTATGGCTAAAATTGAGGCTTTGAAGGCAGGTTACGATGAGGCGATTCTCATGTCTCCGCAAGGTTATGTGTCGGAGTGCACCGGGGAGAACTTGTTTGTGATCAAGAAAGGTGAGATTTTGACTCCTCCCACGTCGGCTGGCGCTCTCGAAGGCATTACTCAGTCTTCAGTCACTCGAATAGCCAGTGATCTGGGATACAAGGTTTCTACGGAAAATCTTCTTCGCAGCGACCTCTACACGGCCGACGAAATATTCCTGTGCGGTACGGCTGCAGAGGTTGTCCCGGTTTCGTCCGTGGACGATCGGGTTGCAGGTGACGGCAAGCCGGGCCCCATCACAAAGGCCATCCAGGCAACCTACTTCGATGCTATAAGAGGTCGAGCAGAAAGTTACAAGGACTGGATAACGTATGTCAGCTGAGCATGTGCCGGGCCTGCCACCCAGGGTGGATATCTACGATACCACTTTGCGAGATGGTTCCCAGCAGGAGGGTCTGTCCCTAAGCGTAGACGATAAGTTGAGAGTTGCTCGTCAGCTTGACAGTCTTGGCGTCGCTTACATTGAGGGTGGTTGGCCCGGATCTAATCCTAAGGATGAGGAGTTTTTCAGGCGAGCCCAGGCGGAGCTCAAGCTGTCCGCTGCCAAACTTGTCGCATTTGGTTCCACGCGGAGGGCTACTACCCGCGCAGACGAGGATCCCACGCTCAGATCGCTGGTCGAAGCTAACACGGCTGATGTCTGTATAGTTGGAAAAGCGTGGGATTATCACGTGGAGAAGGCACTTAGGACGACTCTCGACGAGGGCTTGAGAATGGTTGCCGATTCTGTCGCGTTCTTGCGGTCGCAACACATAAACGTTTTCCTTGATGCCGAGCATTTTTTTGACGGGTATAAGGCAAACCCGAGGTTTACGCTCGATATTCTCAAGGCTGCGGAAGATTCTGGCGCAAGAACCCTGGTCCTCTGCGATACCAACGGTGGAACTCTTCCCCATGAGGTCGAGGAGATATTGGGATCGATCAGCTCGCATTTTACAGCCGAACTGGGTGTTCACTTTCACAATGACTCGGGTTGCGCAGTGGCCAATGCGCTAACCGCCGTAAGGATGGGTTCCACCCATGTGCAGGGGTGCATAAATGGATATGGAGAGCGGACCGGCAACGCTGACCTCTCCGTCGCGATCCCCAACATCTCGCTCAAGATGGGAGTGGAAACCGTACCTCGAGATCGCATTGAACTGATTTCTGCAGTGTCAAGGCATGTGGCTGAGATTGTCAATGTAAACCTTGATCCCCAAAAGCCTTACGTTGGCACGTCGGCTTTCGCACACAAGGCTGGTCTTCACGTGAGTGCCATCACGAGAAGAAAAGATGCTTACGAGCATGTCTCTCCGGAGCTAGTTGGCAACGGATCTCGCTTTATAGTGTCTGAAATGTCCGGAAAGTCTACGCTCGCAATTAAGGCGGCGGAGCTTGGGCTGGATCTCAACTCTGATGAGCTTTCCGGCGTGCTCGAGCATTTGAAGGATCTCGAGCACAAGGGCTACCACTTCGAGGCTGCAGATGGCTCGCTCGAGCTGCTGATGCGCAAGGCTACGGGATGGGAGCAGCATTTCTTTGAGCTCGAGTCCTTCCGGGTCATCAATGATCACCGAGAAGATGCCGGAATTGTGACTGAGGCGACAGTTAAGGTATTAGTAGGCGGCAGCAGGATGATCGCCACCGCAGAAGGAAATGGTCCGGTGAATGCACTTGATTCTGCGTTGAGGAAGGCACTCTCGCCATACTTCAACGAACTATCAAGGGTGCATTTGACTGACTTCAGGGTCAGAGTTCTCGACTCCGCTCTCGGGAGCGGAGCTGTTGTTAGAGTTCTGTTGGACAGTTCCGACGGCAATGAAACCTGGTCCACGATGGGCGTTTCAGAAAATATCATTGATGCCTCCTGGCAAGCTCTCGTTGACTCTATAGTCATGGGGCTTATAAAGGTTGCTACGCACCCGCCCGTCTAGTTGTCTCCAGTCCCTACTGCTTTAGCAGCTCGGTTGAATTAACGAATTCATTGAAGATAAGGTAAAGTGTCCTACGTGAGTCAACCAAATTTTGTTTCAAGTCCTAAGCATGATGTATTACTGGGGTTGGTCGAGCTGCCTGTGTCGAACAGCTGGATCGGTCCGAGGGCTGGGGTTATTACTCCCAGCGACAGGAGCAAAAGGCGCCTTGTGGGCGCCCCATGTCCAGGCGAGGGATACGCCTTTAAGCTTGCAAGGGAAAGATTGAGCAAAGTTGAGCTTTGCGAAGGTGAAGATCACGAGGACGTGCTTGTAGGCATTTCGATGATCGTGGGAAAGCGGGCGGGGTTGTTTGGCAGAAGCCCGATCGCCTTCGACGTGGAATTTTTTATCAGGCTTTTCGGATTTGATGGAACGGCCGATGCTTCTCTAGAAGAGTTTCGCAAGATGTTTTTCAAAGGTGCCGCGCACAGCTATGTGGTGCAGAGGCAGCTAAGTGACGCACTGCCGGAATCAACGCTAAAAATGACGACGGCTGAACTGTCCAATACTAAGGATCGTCGGGAACTCTTTCGTATTTAGGCGGCAGCTAGATTTCGTGAGAAGGCTCCTATTTCACCGTCGGTTCGCGCGGAAGCCCCAGGACTCGTTCGCCAATAATATTCTTCATGATTTCTGAGGTGCCTCCTTCAATTGAGTTCGCTCTGGACCTGAGGAAGGCCTTGGGGAAGTCCCTGGTGCCGTCTTCTCGTTCGATCTTTATGGAGGCGGGCCGGCTCATTTCGTAGCTGCTGTAGGTTATGCCACCAGGTCCGAGAATGTCCACGCAAAAGTTGTATATTTTCTTGTTTAGTTCGGCACTTATAAGTTTGCCAACCGAACCCTCCGGTCCTGGCGTTCCTGCCAACCTAAGCTGCGAAGCACGGATATTGACGAGCCTGCTGACCTCCGCCTCGATCCACAGTCTTGCCAGCCTGTCGCGATCGTGCGACGATTTTTCGGGCAGACTTTTCCAAAGGTGAACAGCCTCTCCAATGGAGCCGGACTCTCTTTCCGCCGCTGTGCCGCTGAGCGAGACGCGCTCATTCATCAGCGTGGTTAGGGCAATCTTCCAACCGTCGCCTGGATCTCCGAGGCGGTGCCCATCCGGGATTCTTACGTCGGTGAGGTACACTTCGTTGAACTCAGCCTCACCCGTAATTTGTCTCAGAGGCCTGATTTCGACACCTTTTGCCTGCATATTCAATATGAAGTATGTGAGTCCTTTGTGTTTTGAGACTCCGGTATCCGTTCTGACAAGGAGCATTCCCCATTTGGACGCATGCGCAAGCGTCGTCCAGACCTTTTGCCCATTGATTACCCATTCGTCGCCATCCCGGTAGGCACCAGTTATCACAGAGGCGACGTCCGATCCAGCTCCCGGCTCGGAAAAAAGTTGACACCAGATTTCGTCACACAGGAATAGGGGTTTGAGTAGCCTCTGTGAAAGTTCCGTTGATGCGTGAGCCATTACGGTTGGTGCGCCCATTCCGATGCCTATGGGATTGAGAATAAAGTTCGAGGGTGCTCCAGCCTGAGCGAGCCTGGTGGCGACAAGCTCTCCCAGGGACGGAGAAACTCCGAGGCCCCCGAATCCCCGAGCAAAGTGGACCCAGGCCAGGCCGAGATCGTACTGAAGTGACCAGAACTCCCTATCGTTAGTCGTTCCCGGATGAAAATTCTGGAGAAGATTTTCGATTTGAGATTCGACAAGATCTCGTTCTCGGCTGTAGGGATCGGAATCTTGGGCCATCAGAACTCCTAGCTGTCATCTGATGTACCACAGATTAGCAAATTGAAGACATGAAATTCCGTAGTGAAGCTACCTCGGTATGCTTAGCTGATTTGAAACTCTTTTCTTGCTAATAGCGTTTGAACCAGTAAAATCGTTTAGGTGCAAACATTTCAAACGACCGCAGAACACGAGGAGTTTCGAGAGTCAATCCGAGCCTTTGCGATTCAGAAGATCGCGCCGAGGGCAGCCGAGGTGGATGCAAAGGCGATGTTCCCTTGGGAGAGCTTTCGTGATTGCGTGGAAATGGAACTTCCTGCATTGTGGGTGCCTGAACCATACGGGGGCTCGGGAGCGGACCATATTTTCCAGGCCATAATGGTCGAAGAGCTTGCAAGGGTTTGCGCCACCACTTCACTAGTCATGCTGATTTCGAAGCTCGGCATGATTCCGATCCTCTACTGGGGTTCCGAGGAACTTAAGCAAAAGTATCTGCCTGAGATCGCGGCAGGGAGAGCCCAAGCCAGCTATTGCTTGTCCGAGGCAGAAGCCGGCTCGGACGTAGCTTCGATGAAGACAAAGGCGATTCGTGACGGCGACCACTATGTAATCAGTGGCACGAAGTACTGGATAACTAATGCTGGCATCTCCAGTACGTACACCGTCTTCGCGAAGACTGATCCCATGGCTGGTCACCGGGGTATCTCGGCCTTTCTTGTCGAGGCAGATATGGGAGTGAAGGTTGCCAAGCTGGAGCAGAAGCTTGGGATCAAGGGTTCACCAACCGGGGAGGTGATACTCGAAGAGATTCGAGTTCCCAAAGAAAATCTCATTGGAGAGGAGGGCCAGGGGTTTTACATTGCTATGGGGACATTGGATCGATCGAGACCAACCATCGGTGCGCAAGCGGTCGGGATTGCGCAAGGTGCTATCGATTACGCAGTGGAGTACATGAAGAACAGGCAGCAGTTCGGGCACCCGATTGCCGAATTCCAGGGGCTTCAGTTCATGCTGGCTGACATGGCAACCAAGACTGAAGCGGCGCGCGCTTTGGTTTATGAGGCATGCTCGCTCGTTGATTCCGACCCTGGAGGGATTTTGACGAAGATCGGAGCAATGGCAAAGATGTTTGCCTCCGATACGGCCATGAGCGTTACGACCGATGCCGTTCAGCTACTCGGCGGGTACGGATATACGAAAGACTTTCCTCTTGAGCGATACATGCGAGACGCCAAGATCACTCAGATTTATGAGGGGACGAATCAAATTCAAAGAGTGGTTGTAGCCAAGAGGCTGTTGGGTTAGGCTTTTTCGCACGATGCGATAGCGGGCACCGTGAAATGAAAGTGCACCGCTGACGCCCGAGCAAGCGGCGTATCGTGGTGGCAGTCATGGGTATCTGAGATCATCAGGGTCGATTACGGCTAGCTTTGTAGTGTGGAAAGATCAATAAAAGTTC